>NZ_JBSHAQ010000055.1:0-65556 GCF_053611585.1 Streptomyces sp. NPDC054794
CAGACCTTTTCCGCCCCCCCCCCAAACCCCACGGATACCCCGCCTTACCCCCGGTGCGGGGGGGGGGCCCCCCCCGCGGGCGGACCCCCTCCTCGACACTGCTACTGCGGGTCCGGGCCCACGGCCACCGGCCGGGACGGATCCGCGGACCACTCCGACCACGAACCGGCGTACAGCGCCGCCTCGATGCCCGCCACCGCGAGCGCCAGCACCTCGTGGGCTCCCGACACGCCCGAGCCGCAGTACACGCCGACCTCCGTGTCCTGCGCGACGCCGAGCGACTTGAACCGCGTCCTCAGCTCCTGAGCCGGCAGGAACCGCCCGTCCGGCCCCACGTTCTCCGTCGTCGGCGCGGACAGGGCGCCCGGGATGTGCCCGCCCACCGGGTCGATCGGCTCCACATCACCCCGGTAGCGCTCCCCCGCCCGCGCGTCGAGCAGCACGCCGGAGCGGGCCAGCGCGGCGGCCCCGTCGGCGTCGAGGAGCCCCAGGGCGCCCGGCACCGGCACGAAGTCGCCCTCGGCCGGGGCGGGCACCCCCGTCGACAGTGGTCCTTCCCAGGACGGCAACCCGCCGTCCAGGACCCGCACGTCCGGGTGACCCGTCCAGCGCAACAGCCACCAGGCGCGGGCCGCCGCCCAGCCCTGGCCGCCGTCGTACACGACCACGGGGCGATCGGCCCACACGCCCGCGCGGCGCATCGCGGCGCCGAACTCCGCCGTGTCCGGCAGTGGGTGACGGCCGCGCGCGCCGGGGGGCGAGGCCAGTTCGCGGTCCAGGTCGACGAAGACGGCGCCCGGGATGTGCCCGGCCTCGTACTCGGCTCGCCCGTCGAAGGCCGGGGCGCCGGCGGCCTTCGCCAGACTCAACTGCCAGCGGACGTCGAGCAGCACCGGCGGGTCGCCCCCGGTCGAGTCGTGCGCGAGTTGGGCTGCGGTGATGATGGCTTTCATGGCCTCCACTCATACGCCAGGGGTGGCCGCATCGTCCAGGTCCGACTAATCTGCTCCGCCGGACAGCCCCGATCACCAGGCGTACGGGATCGGGCACATGCTGTGCAGCTGATGGACACCCGGCGGCAAACACCCGGAAATGGGTGCGAAACGGCGGACCGGGCATCCTCGCGGCGGTGCCGCGAGGCGGCGGCGCGGTCGCGAGAAAGCAGTGCCACCGAGGTGCGAGCATCGGCACGGGGCGTACCCGCTGCCGCGGCGCACCGGGTCCGGAGAGCGGAAGCGACACGGCCACCGCGAGGGGCCGGGGAGAGAGTGACGATGACCGAGGCACGGGGGTCGGCCGGCCCGAACAGCGGCACGCACGTTCGGCGCGCGCCCGGCACGCCCTGCTGGGTGAGTCTGATGGTGCACGCGCTGGGTGCGACCGAGGAGTTCTACGGAGCGCTGTTCGGCTGGGAGTTCCAGCCCGGGCCCCGGCAACTCGGCCCGTACGTGCGAGCGCTGCTCGACGGGCAGGAGGTGGCGGGCATCGGTCAGCTGCCGCCGGACCGCCATCTGCCGATCGCCTGGACGCCCTACCTCGCCTCGGACGACGTGGACCGCACGGCCGACCGGATCCGGGGCTGCGGCGGGACGGTGGGCGTGGGCCCGCTGGACGCGGCCGAGGCCGGGCGGATGGCGATCGCCTCGGACCCCTCGGGGGCGGTGTTCGGCATCTGGCAGCCCGCACCGCACCTCGGTACGGTCGTCACCGGCCTGCCCGGCACGGCCGCCTGGAACGAACTGCGCACCTTCGAGACGGCGAGCGTGGCCAAGTTCTACGAGTCGGTCTTCGGCTACGAGGAGGAGCCGGTGGTCTCCGCCGACTTCGACTACGTGACCCTGCACGTCGAGGGCCGCCCCGTAGCCGGTATCCACGGCGTGGGCCACTCGCTGCCCCGCGACCGGGGACCGCACTGGCTGACGTACTTCGAGGTCGCCGACACCGACGAGGCGCTGCTGCACGTGGCCGAGCTGGGCGGCCATGTGCTCAAGCCGGCACACGACAGCGCGCACGGCAGGGCGGCGACGGTGGCGGATCCGGAGGGCGCGGTCTTCTCGGTGATCCAGAGCCCGCACTGATCCCAAGGGCCCCGAGGCCGGTCGTCAGGCCGTCGACACCGGCAGGACGTCGGGCGACAGGGCCGCGGCGCGGGCCGACGCTGCCGTCATACGGCGCCGGTGGTGGCGCCGGCACAGCACCTCGTAGCCGATCTCGTCGGCGGACTGGTTGACGTCGCCGACGACCACCTGGGCGCCCTCGACGACCATATGGCCGCCGACCGTGCGCGCGTTGTGGGTCGCGCGGGCGCCGCACCAGCACAGGGCCTCGACCTGGAGCACCTCGACCCGGTCGGCGAGCTCCACCAGCCGCTGGGAGCCGGGGAACAGCTTGGAGCGGAAGTCGGTCGTGATGCCGAAGGCGTAGACGTCGATGTCCAGGTCGTCGACCACGCGCGCGAGCTGGTCGATCTGCTCCGGGGCGAGGAACTGCGCCTCGTCGGCGATCACGTAGTCCGCGCGGCCGCCCCGGGAGAGATGCTCGACGAGGTACGCGTACAGGTCCCGGCCGTCCTCGACCTCCACCGCGTCGGTGACCAGGCCGAGGCGGGAGGACAGCTTGCCCTCGCCCGCCCGGTCGTCGCGGGTGAAGATCATGCCGGCCAGACCGCGCGCGGAGCGGTTGTGCTCGATCTGCAGAGCCAGCGTCGACTTCCCGCAGTCCATCGTTCCGGAGAAGAACACCAGCTCAGGCATGGGAGGTTGAGCACCTTTCGGCGATACGGGGACGGTCGGCGGGCAGGGGTGCGGTACGTCAGGAGCGTACTTCGAGCAGCGGCACCAGCTGCTCGGCAGGGGTCAGCGAGCCGTGGTTGCCGACCATCGCCGACTCCTTGGGCTCCCGCTCCGAGGCGATGATCAGGACGTCGTCGTGCGCGGCCGCCACCACGTCGCCGATCCGGGCGTACACCCGCTCGTCGATGTGCGGGCCGAACCAGCCCGCCTCGATCGCCTCGTCCCGCGAGGCCACCCAGAACTGCTCGCCGAGCACCTCGCGCCAGCAGGTCAGGACGTCGTTCTCGGCGCCCGGCACCGCATAGACATGGCGGGCGCGGCCCTCGCCGCCCAGCAGGGCGACCCCGGCGCGCAGCTCCCAGTCCTCGTCGAAGTCGATGCGGTGCTGCTCGTCGAAGGGCACGTCGACCATGCCGTGGTCGGCGGTGACGTAGAGCGCGGTGCGCGGCGGGAGCTGCTCGGCCAGCCGCTGGACGAGCCGGTCGACGCACATGAGCTGGCCACGCCAGGTGTCGGAGGCGACGCCGTAGCGGTGCCCGGCGCTGTCCAGCTCGGCGTAGTACGTGTACACCAAGGAGCGGTCCCCGGCGGCCAGTTGCTCGGCCGCGAAGTCCATGCGCTCCTCGCCGGTCAGCCGCCCGTGGAACGTGCCGCCGCTGAGCGCGACCTTGGTCAGCGGGGTGTTCGCGAAGGTCGGGGAGGACACCTGGGCGGCGTGCACGCCCGCCTTGGCGGCCAGCTGGAAGACGGTGGGGTACGGCTGCCAGGGACCCGGCTCGGTGTACGGGTGCCAGCGGAGCTGGTTCATCAGCTGGCCGGTCTCGGGGTTGCGGACCGTGTAGCCGGGCAGGCCGTGCGCGCCGGGCGGCAGGCCGGTGCCGACCGAGGCGAGGGAGGTCGCGGTGGTCGCCGGGTAGCCGGCCGTGATCGGGCGTCCGGTGCCGCCGCGCGAGCCGGCGAGGAGCGAGGCCATGAACGGGGCCTCGTCCGGGTGCGCCTTCAGCTGCTCCCAGCCCAGGCCGTCGATCAGGAAGACGCAGTTACGGTCGGCCGCGGTCAGTTCCGTGATCGCGGCGGTCATGCCCGGTACGGCCATGCCGGCGGCCAGGGTGGGCAGCAGGTCGGCGAGCGAGCCGCTGCCGTACTCGGGGAGCGGCGCGCTGCCGAGGGCGAGGGGTTCGGGGTGGTCCCAGTGGGCGGGAGCAGGGGGTGTGAGCGCGGAGCGCTCTCGACCATGGGCGGTGGAGGGAGACGGGTGGGACATCAGCGCGTGATGTCCGCGGTCGCTTCGGAGACGGCCTGCGCGAAGGCGAGCGTCTGGCGCACCGTCTCCGGGCCGTCCCCGGCCTCGCTGACGCGCAGGCTGAGGTCGTCCGCCGTGGAGCTGCCCGTGTAGCCGTGGTCGGCCTCGCAGTTGGGGTCGCCGCAGGCGGCGGGCTCCAGGTCGAGGCGGGAGACGGCGCCCCAGCCGATGGTGAGCACGACCTCGCGCGGCAGCGTGCCCGGCGTGTACTGCTCCGGGTTGGCGACCACACGGCTGACCACGACGGAGGAGATCCGGCCGAGCTTCACGGACTCCGTGGACGTGGTGGCGTACGGCGTCGGGGAGGTGGTGTCGGCGGCCTGCTCGTCGGTGTGGCTGACGATGAAGCGGTTGCCGGTGAGGACGAGCACGGTCACATGCCGCCGCACCTCGTTCTGGTCGAACGTGGTCTCCTGGTGGACCAGGTACGACCGGATGGGCTCGCCGCCCACAGCGGCCTCCACCGCCTCGGCCACGAGGGCCGGGTAGTAGCCGCTGCGCTCGATCGCCGCGCGCAGCCCCTGGGTCGTCGTACTGGTCTTGGCCATGACGTCCATCCTAATCCGTGGGCAAGGGGGGTCCGGGCCAGTCGCGGGCGGCCGGGGCGGTGTGGGCACCCGCGCGCGGGTGCCCAGGGACGAGCCCGGGCAGGATGTCCAGCCGCCGCGCGGCGATCAGACAGGAGACGGGTTCGCTGCCGCCCGCGTCCGCTTCGAACGCGACCACGAGGGGCGGTGTTTCGCCCGGGCGGAGCTGCCCCGCGTCCCGGATGAGCACGTCCCGGTCCCACCGGCTGCCGTCGGGCGGCTCCCGTCCGGCGATCTCCATGCGGTCCCCCTCCCCTGCTCGCTCAGTAGGCCGGCAACGTGCGTGGCCCGAGGTCGTCACGGGCGGGCGGCGGCGCGAGCCGCAGGGTGGCGCCGAGGACGCTCACGCCGTGCGGGGCGACGACGACCGGCTCCAGGGTCACGGCGACCACCTCGGGATGGTCGTCGACCAGCCGGGACACGCGCAGCAGCAGTTCCTCCAGCGCCGGTGTGTCGACCGGCTTGGACCCGCGCCAGCCGAACAGCAGGGGCGCCGTCCTGATCGACCGCACCAGCGAGGTCGCCTCCCGGTCGGTGACCGGGACCAGCCGGTGCGCCGTGTCGTCGAGCAGCTGGGAGGCGGCTCCGGCGAGCCCGAAGGACAGCAGGGCCCCGGCCGCCGGGTCGATCACGGCCCGTACGACCGTGTCGACGCCCCGGGGGGCCATCGCCTGCACCATCGGCCGCAGCTGTTCCGGCTGCCCGAACAGCTCCGTCAACTCGGCGTACGCCCTGAGCAGTTGCTCCTCGTCCGCCAGGTCCAGCCGGACGCCGCCCAGGTCGGCGCGGTGGCGCAGGTGCGGGGCGGTGGCCTTGAGGGCGACCGGGTAGCCGAGGGTACGGGCGGCGTCGGCGGCGGCGTCGGGGCTGGGGGCGGGCAGGGCGCGGCGCACGTCGATCCCGTACATCCCGAGCAGCTCGCAGGTCTCCTCCGCGCCGAGGGTGAGCCCCTGCCCGCGCGCGAGGAGTCCGCGGATCAGCTCGGCGGCGCCCTTCTCTGCGATGTCCTCGTACTCCGGCACCCTGCCGGGCTCGGCGGCCTCGCGCCGCCACTGCGCGTACTTCACGGCCTCGGCGAGGGCCCGCACGGCCCGCTCGGCGGCGGGGTAGGCGGGGATGAGGCGGGAGCAGTTCTGCGGGACGACGGAGGCGGCGCCGTCCGCTCCCGCCGGCACCGGCGGGCGTTCCGCGGGGCGCGAGGGCGGGGTGCCGCCAGGTGTCCTGGCGCTTCCCTGGGGTGCGGTGCTGGTCGCGGCCGACAGCGCCTCCGCGAGTCCCCCGAGCTCCACGTGCACGACGAGCACGGGCTTGCCGGGCGTCGTGGCCGCGGCGGAGTGCAGTGCCGCCGCCAGCTCCGCGTCGTCGGGCGAGCCCTCGCCGATCGCCGCTATGGCGGTGACGACGACGGCGTCGCACGTCTCGTCGGCCAGCGCCCGGGACAGCGCCGCGTGGAAATCGTCCGCCGTGGCCGCCGTCGTCAGGTCCAGCGGCCTCGACGGCCGCAGCCCCTCGGACAGACAGGCGTCGTAGGTCAGCACTCCGAGCGACTCGGAGTTCCCGAGGATCGCCACCCGCGGCCCGGCGGGCAGCGGCTGGCGGGCGAGCAGCAGGCCGGCGTCCACCAGCTCGGTGATCGTGTCGACCCGGATCACCCCGGCCTGCCGCAGCAGCGCGGACACGGTGGCGTGCGGCAGGCGGGTGGCCCGCACCGCGTGCCCCGGCGGAGCGGCGCCCGCGCCCTGCACCACGACCAGCGGCTTCGCCGCGCCCGTGCGCCGGGCGAGGCGGGTGAACTTGCGCGGGTTGCCGATGGACTCCAGGTACATGAGGACGACGTCAGTGTCGGGGTCGTCGTACCAGTACTGGATGACGTCGTTGCCGGAGACGTCCGCGCGGTTGCCGGACGACACGAAGGTGGAGACTCCGGTGACGCCGGTGACCCCGCCCCCGCGCCGGTGCAGCCGGGACAGCAGGGCGATGCCGATGGCGCCGGACTGGGCGAAGATCCCGATCCGGCCGGGGCGTGGCATCTCGGGCGCCAGCGAGGCGTTGAGCCGTACCTCCTCGGAGGTGTTGATGATCCCGAAGGCGTTCGGCCCGATGATCCGCATGCCGTACGAGCGCGCCTGCCGGACCAGCTCCCGCTGGCGCTCCCGCCCTTCGGGCCCGCTCTCCGCGTATCCGGCGGCGAGCACGACGAGCCCCTGTACTCCGTGTTCGCCGCACTCGGCGACCACCTGGGGCACGTGCTCGGCCGGCACGGCGACCACCACGAGGTCCACGGGGCCGTCGATCTCGCGCACCGAGCGGTGCGCGGGCACCCCGTCGACCTCCTTCAGCTCCTCCGGAAAGGCCCGGTTCACCGCGTGCAGGCGGCCGGTGAACCCGGCCTCCCGGAGGTTGCCGAGGACGCTGCGGCCCACCCCGCCGGCGGCACGGCCGACGCCGACCACCGCGACGGAGCCGGGCGCGAGGAGGCGCCGCACCGACCTCCCCTCCGCGCGCTGCTCCCGCGCGCGCTGCACGGCGAGCGAGCGGTCGGTGGGTTCGAGGTCGAACTCCAGGCGTACGACACCGTCCTCGAAGCTGCGCTTCTGGGTGTACCCGGCGTCCGTGAACACCTTGATCATCTTGGTGTTGGCGGGCAGCACCTCGGCGGCGAAGCGGCGGATGCCCCGCTCGCGCGCGACGGCCGCGACATGTTCTAGGAGGGCGGAGGCGACCCCGCGCCCCTGATGCGCGTCCTGCACGAGGAAGGCGACCTCGGCCTCGTCGGCGGGGGCGGAGGCGGGCATTCCGTCGGTGCCGATGCGGTCGTACCGCACGGTGGCGATGAACTCGCCGCCGATCGTGGCGGCGAGGCCCACCCGGTCCACGAAGTCGTGGTGCGTGAAGCGGCGGACGTCCTTGGCGGACAGGCGGGGGTACGGCGCGAAGAAGCGGTAGTACTTCGACTCGTCCGAGACCTGCTCGTAGAAGCTGACCAGGCGGTCGGCGTCATCAACGGTGATGGGCCGGACGCGGGCGGTCCCCCCGTCGCGCAGCACTACGTCCGCTTCCCAGTGAGCGGGGTACTCGTGCCGGTCGTGCCGATCCGCCGAGGTCTGCATGGGCCCCAGAGTACGGCTCGCGTCCGACAACGGCGCGAGGCAGTCTGTGGAGGACGAACGTCGGATCGAGGCCGCGGTCCGGCGCCGGTCCGGAGGGTGGCCGAGGCCCCCTCCGAGCATGCTTCACGATGTGGGAAACTGGTCTAGACAACCCTGAGACAGTGAAGGGCAGCATCACATGGCTGAGCGCCGCGTCAACGTCGGCTGGGCCGAGGGTCTTCACGCCCGCCCCGCCTCCATCTTCGTCCGAGCCGCCACGGCCGCAGGCGTCCCGGTGACGATCTCCAAGGCCGGGGGCAACCCCGTCAACGCGGCCTCCATGCTGGCCGTCCTGGGTCTGGGCGCCCAGGGCGGCGAGGAGATCGTCCTCGCCTCCGAGGCCGAGGGCGCGGACGCGGCCCTGGACCGTCTCGCGAAGCTGGTCGCCGAGGGCCTGGAGGAGCTGCCCGAGACCGTCTGAGCCCCACCGCACAGCGCGCCGGAGCCGCGTCGGCCCTTTTCGGGCGGCGCGGCTTCGCCGTTTCCGCATAACGCCCGACGGGCTTCGCCGTTTTCACGGTACGGTCGGCTTTGGCGCGAAATCAATTTCGGGCACACGTGTGACGCGCCCGCCAAAATTCCGGACGCACGACCATCAGGGCAGCGGAAATACACCGCCGCCGAATAGCCCCTCTTTGTATACGGCGCCCGTGTTAATGCCGCAGACCCGACATGTTTACGGGATGTTGCGAAGTCCTCACGCGGTCCGGGCGATCGGCGCCGCCGGCAAAACGCAGCCGGTGCGCGGTCGTCACCCGCTCGGTGTGCAGCGCCGTGATCGCCCTCGCGCGCTCGCCATCGCCGCGCGCCACCGCGTCCACGATGGCGCCGTGCTCGGCCCAGGAGTCCACGGGGCTGGCGGGCGCCTCCACCGTGTACATCCAGGCGATCTTGTGCCGCAACTGGGTGAGCATGGAGACCAGTGCCTGGCTGCCGGACGCCTGCGCGAGCGTCTCGTGGAACCAGCCCCCCAGGGAGCGCAGGTCGTCGCTGTTGCCCCGCCGGGCCCGGTCCTGGCCCAGCCTGACCAGCCCGCGCAGCACCTTGAGGTGCGCCTCGGTGCGCCGCTGGGCGGCCCGGGAGGCGCCGAGCGGCTCCAGGAGCAGGCGCATCTCCAGCAGGTCGGCGGCCTCCTGCTCGGTCGGTTCGGCCACGCACGCGCCCGCGTGCCGCCGGGTCACCACGAAGCCCTCGGCCTCCAGGGTGCGCAGGGCCTCGCGGACGGGGACGCGGGAGACGCCGTAGCGGCGGGCGAGGACTTCCTCGGTCAGCCGGCCGCCGCGCTCGTAGACACCGGCCACGATGTCCTCCCGGATCGCCGTGCATACCGAGTGCGCCGGAATACGCATGACCGACCTCCGCCTTAATCCCCGTGAAACGTCTCCGATTGACGTGTGTTCGTGACTCTATTGCAATGGCCGGGAATTTCCGACGGCGGGCCGGAATCCATGGATATTTTTTGGACACGGGGGCGTCCGAAACGGCGAAAGCCCCGGCTCGTGAGCCGGGGCTTCGGGAAGCGCTGTGCCGCGCCGTCGGACGTACGCGCCGTCCTGTGTCAGACGTTCACGCCGTGGTTGCGGAGGTAGGCCACGGGGTCGATGTCGGAGCCGTACTCGGAGGTGGTCCGGGCCTCGAAGTGGAGGTGCGGCCCGGTGACGTTGCCGGTCGCCCCGGAGAGGCCGATCTGCTGGCCCGGGGTGACCTTCTGGCCCACCGACACTCCGATGGACGACAGGTGGCCGTACTGGGTGTACATGCCGTCGGCCATGCGGATCACGATCTGGTTGCCGTACGACCCGCCCCAGCCGGTCGAGACGACCGTGCCGGTGCCGACCGCGTGCACGACGGTGCCGCTGGCGGCGTGGAAGTCGATGCCCGTGTGAGAACCGGAGGACCACAGGGACCCGCCGGTCTTGTACCCGGTGGAGACGTACGAGTGGGCGATCGGCACCACGAAGGCGTTGAGCCGCTTGCGCTCGGCCTCGCGGGCGGCGCGCTCCTTGGCCTCGCGCTCCTTCTTGGCGAGCTCGGCGGCCTTCTTGCGCGCGGCCTGCTCGGCGGCCTTCTGCTCGGCGGCCTGCTCCTGGGCGGCGGCCTGGGCGTCGATCTGCTCGGCGACCGAGTCGCCCATGCTGACGACCGGGGTGAGGCCGGTGTCCTCCACGGAGGGCTCGGCGGCGAGGGCCGGAGTGGCCGCGATGGTCCCGATGACGCCGGTGGTGGCGAGGGCCGCGACGCCTGCGGCGCGGGCGGTGGTGCGGTGCATCCGGCTCGGGCGACGGTGCTTCCCGGTGGCGCGGGTGAACGCCATGAAGTGGTGGGTCCTTTCCTTCCCTCTCGCCTACCGGGTTAGCTGACGGGTTCGGAGCAGGAAGGTCTCCTACGGACCCCCTCGCGGCGCGCGGGCGTCCGATTCACCCCAGGGACTACGGTGGGTCCCCGGCTCCCCTGGCTCGCGCCGTACGGGGACTCGGCGATGGCTGCCCGGTGCCGCGGGTGCGGCGTACAGCTGAACGAACAGCCCGGTTGACGCTAAGGGCGCCCGCTTCCAATCCCCAAACGGATCCGGTTCTTTGTAGCGCATCCCACAGGGCAGACAGGCAACCTCCGTACCAATTCGGACATCTGAGGTGAACAGGAAAGGGCCCTGGCGACCCGTCGGTCACCAGGGCCCCACGTGCGCGTGCCTACTCGGCCGCAACGACGGTGACTTCGCCGATGCCGAGGGCCTCCACGGGCTCCTTGATCTGAGCCGCGTCACCGACGAGGACGGTGACCAGCCGGTCCACCGGGAACGCGTTCACGACCGCCGCGGTCGCCTCCACGGTGCCGGTGGCGGCGAGCCGCTGGTACATCGTCGCCTGGAAGTCGTCCGGCAGGTACTGCTCGACCTGGTCGGCCAGCGTGCTCGCGACGGCCGCCGCGGTCTCGTACTTCAGCGGCGCCACGCCGACGAGGTTCTGCACCGCGACGTCGCGCTCGGCGTCCGTCAGACCCTCCTCGGCGAGCGTACGCAGCACCGTCCACAGGTCCTGCAGCGCCGGACCGGTGTTCGGGGTGTCCACGGAGCCGCTGATGGCGAGCATGGAGATGCCGCTGTCAGGCGCGGACCTGAGGACCTGCCCGAAGGAGCGCACCCCGTAGGTGTAGCCCTTCTCCTCGCGCAGGACGCGGTCCAGGCGGGAGGTGAGGGTGCCGCCGAGGCAGTACGTGCCGAGCACCTGGGCCGGCCACACGCGGTCGTGTCGGTCGGCGCCGACGCGACCGATCAGCAGCTGCGTCTGGACGGCTCCGGGGCGGTCCACGATGACGACCCGGCCGGTGTCGTTCGCGGTCACCGACGGCACGGGCCGCGGCTGGGCCGAGGTACCGCTCCAGGCGCCCAGGGTCTCGCCGAGCAGCGCGTCCAGGTCGATGCCGGTGAGGTCGCCGACGACCACGGCGGTGGCCGTGGCGGGCCTCACGTGCCGCTCGTAGAAGCCGCGCACGGCCGCCGCGTCGATCTTCTCGACCGTCTCCTCGGTGCCCTGACGCGGGCGCGACATGCGCGAGGAGGCCGGGAACAGCTCCTTGGAGAGCTCCTTGGCGGCACGGCGGGACGGGTTCGCCAGCTCGTGCGGGATCTCGTCGAGGCGGTTGCGGACCAGCCGCTCGACCTCGCTGTCGGCGAACGCGGGCGCCCGCAGCGCGTCGGCGAGCAGGCCGAGCCCCTTGGCCAGGCGGGAGGCCGGGACTTCGAGGCTCAGGCGCACGCCCGGGTGGTCCGCGTGCGCGTCGAGCGTGGCTCCGCAGCGCTCCAACTCGGCGGCGTACTCCTCGGCGGAGTGCTTGTCGGTGCCCTCGGAGAAGGCCCGCGCCATGATCGTGGCGACGCCGTCGAAGCCGGTCGGCTCGGCGTCCAGCGGGGCGTCGAGGAGGACCTCGACGGCGACGACCTGCTGGCCGGGGCGGTGGCAGCGCAGGACGGTCAGGCCGTTGTCCAGCGTGCCGCGCTCGGGCGCCGGGAAGGCCCACGGCCTGGCCTCGCCCGCCTGGGGCTGCGGGTGGAACTCCATCGCGGCGAGCTCGCTCACTTGGCCGTCTCCTCGTTGTCGTCGCCGGCTTCTACGGTGGCCTCGGACTCCGGGTCCTCCGGGAAGTCCTCGTCCTGGGTGTGCTCCGCGGACTCGGCGGAGAGCGGCTCGTAGACCAGCACGGCGCGGTTGTCCGGGCGCAGCCGGGCCTGGGCGACCTCCTGGACCTCCTGCGGGGTCACCGCGAGGACGCGCTGAACGGCCGTCAGGGCGAGCTGCGGGTCGCCGAACAGGACGGCGTAGCGGCACAGTTCGTCGGCGCGGCCCGCGACCGTGCCGAGCCGGTCCAGCCACTCGCGCTCCAACTGGGCCTGGGCGCGCTCCATCTCCTCGGGCGTGGGGCCCTCCTCGGCGAAGCGGGCGAGCTCCTCGTCGATGGCGGTCTCGATGACCGGCACCTCGACGTCGCCGGAGGTCTTCACGTCCAGCCAGCCGAGGGACGGCGCCCCGGCCAGCCGCAGCATGCCGAAGCCGGCCGCCACGGCCGTACGGTCGCGCCGTACCAGCCGGTTGTAGAGGCGCGAGGACTCGCCGCCGCCGAAGATGGTGAGCGCCACGTCGGCGGCGTCGGCCTCGCGCGTGCCGTCCTGCGGGAGCCGGTAGGCGGCCATCAGCGCGCGGGCCGGGACCTCCTCCACGACGACCTCGCGCAGCTGCTCGCCGATGACCTGCGGCAGCGAGCCGTCGCGGGGCGTCGGCTTGCCGTCGTGGGAGGGGATCGAGCCGAAGTACTTCTCGATCCAGGCGAGGGTCTGCTGGGGGTCGATGTCGCCGACCACGGACAGCACCGCGTTGTTCGGCGCGTAGTACGTGCGGAAGAACTGGCGCGCGTCCTCGAGGGTGGCCGCGTCCAGGTCCGCCATCGAGCCGATCGGCGTGTGGTGGTACGGGTGGCCCTCCGGGTAGACGAGGGCGGTCAGCTTCTCGAACGCGGTGCCGTAGGGCACGTTGTCGTAGCGCTGGCGGCGCTCGTTCTTGACGACGTCCCGCTGGTTCTCCATGGACTCGTCGTCCAGGGCGGTGAGCAGGGAGCCCATGCGGTCGGCCTCCAGCCAGAGAGCGAGCTCCAGCTGGTGGGTGGGCATGGTCTCGAAGTAGTTGGTCCGTTCGAAGCTGGTGGTGCCGTTGAGGGAGCCGCCGGCGCCCTGGACCAGCTCGAAGTGGCCGTTGCCGCTCACCTGCGCGGAGCCCTGGAACATCAAGTGCTCGAAAAGGTGAGCCAGGCCGGTACGGCCCTTGACTTCGTGGCGGGAGCCGACGTCGTACCAGAGGCAGACCGCCGCCACCGGGGTCAGGTGGTCCTCGGAGAGCACCACGCGCAGACCGTTGGCCAGGCGATGCTCGGTCGCTGTCAGGCCCCCGGAGCCTGCCTCGGCTTTGGTCGTGTGACCCATGGGCATGTACGTCCCTTCGCTCGCGGAGGCGGTCGTGAAACCGCGGTCTTCCTGCCGGTCCTGCCACTGTATGCAAGCGGCCGGAGGCTCGGTGAAGTTCCCGCAGGACGTACGCCCACAGCGGATCGCGTAGCCTGCGGGATGTCCCGCCGCGGGGCGGCCCCACGGGCCGGCCGCGGTGCCGGGGCGGACCGCGGGCACCGGGTCCTGGCCCGGGTTGTCAGTGCCGCGGTCCACAATGGTCCGCGTCAGATCCCGCTTCACGCTTCAGCAAGAATGCGCCGAAGGCGACGTGAGCGCCCCGAAGGCGAGCGACCAGAAAAGAGGAGCCGGCAGCGATGGCCCGCCGCAGCACGAAGACCCCGCCGCCCGACGACTCGTACGAGGAGAAGATCCTCGACATCGACGTCGTCGACGAGATGCAGGGCTCCTACCTTGAGTACGCGTATTCGGTGATCTACTCCCGTGCTCTGCCGGACGCCCGCGACGGCCTCAAGCCGGTACACCGCCGCATCGTCTACCAGATGAACGAGATGGGCCTGCGCCCCGACCGCGGCTACGTGAAGTGCGCGCGTGTCGTCGGCGACGTGATGGGCAAGCTGCACCCGCACGGCGACGCGTCGATCTACGACGCGCTGGTGCGCATGGCCCAGCCGTTCTCGATGCGCGTCCCGCTGGTCGACGGCCACGGAAACTTCGGCTCGCTGGGCAACGACGACCCGCCGGCCGCCATGCGGTACACCGAGTGCCGGATGGCCGAGGCCACGAGCCTGATGACCGAGTCCATCGACGAGGACACGGTCGACTTCGCGCCCAACTACGACGGCCAGGAGCGGGAGCCGGTCGCCCTGCCCGCCGCCTTCCCGAACCTGCTGGTGAACGGCACCTCGGGCATCGCCGTCGGCATGGCCACGAACATGCCGCCGCACAACCTCGCCGAGGTCGTCGCCGCCGCCCGGCACCTGATCCGCCACCCGAACGCGGATCTGGACACCCTGATGAAGTTCGTCCCGGGCCCCGACCTGCCCACCGGCGGCCGGATCGTCGGCCTGTCCGGGATCCGCGACGCCTACGAGACCGGCCGCGGCACGTTCAGGATCCGCGCCACGGTCTCGGTGGAGGACGTGACCGCGCGCCGCAAGGGCCTCGTCGTCACCGAGCTGCCCTTCGCGGTCGGGCCGGAGAAGGTCATCTCCAAGATCAAGGACCTGGTCAACGCCAAGAAGCTCCAGGGCATCACCGACGTCAAGGACCTCACCGACCGTGCGCACGGCCTGCGCCTGGTCATCGAGATCAAGAACGGCTTCGTGCCGGAGGCGGTCCTGGAGCAGCTCTACAAGCTGACCCCGATGGAGGAGTCCTTCGGCATCAACAACGTGGCCCTGGTCGACGGCCAGCCGCTCACGCTGGGCCTCAAGGAGCTCCTGGAGGTCTACCTCGACCACCGCTTCGACGTCGTCCGGCGCCGTTCGGAGTTCCGCCGCAGCAAGCGGCGCGACCGGCTGCACCTGGTGGAGGGCCTGCTCACCGCCCTCGTCGACATCGACGAGGTGATCCAGCTGATCCGCTCCAGCGATAACTCCGCGCAGGCGAAGCAGCGCCTGATGGAGCGCTTCTCGCTGTCGGACGTGCAGACGCAGTACATCCTCGACACGCCGCTGCGCCGCCTCACCCGCTTCGACCGGATCGAGCTGGAGGCGGAGCAGGAGCGGCTCACCAACGAGATCGCCGAGCTGACCCGGATCCTGGAGTCGGACGCCGAGCTGCGCAAGCTGGTCTCCGCCGAACTGGCCCAGGTCTCCAAGAAGTTCGGCACCGAGCGGCGCACGGTCCTGCTGGAGGCGGGTGCCTCCCCGGTGGCCGCCGTCCCGCTGCAGGTCGCGGACGACCCGTGCCGGGTGCTCCTGTCCTCGACCGGTCTGCTGGCCCGTACGACGAACGGCGAGCCGTTCCCGCAGGACACCGACGGCCGGCGCGCCAAGCACGACGTGATCGTCTCGGCCGTGCCGGCGACCGCGCGCGGTGAGGTGGGCGCGGTGACCTCGACGGGCCGCCTGCTGCGGGTGAACGTGGTCGACCTCCCGCAGCTGCCGGAGACGGCGTCGGCGCCGAACCTGGCGGGCGGGGCGCCCCTCACGGAGTTCGTCTCCCTGGAGGACGACGAGACGCTGGTCTGCCTGACCACGCTCGACGAGTCCTCCCCCGGCCTGGCGATCGGCACGGAGCAGGGTGTGGTCAAGCGCGTGGTTCCCGACTACCCGTCCAACAAGGACGAGCTGGAGGTCATCACGCTCAAGGAGGGCGACCGGATCGTCGGCGCGATGGAGCTGCGCACCGGCGAGGAGGACCTGGTGTTCATCACGGACGACGCGCAGCTGCTGCGCTACCAGGCGTCCCAGGTCCGCCCGCAGGGCCGCCCGGCCGGCGGTATGGCGGGCATCAAGCTCACCGAGGGCGCGAAGGTGATCTCCTTCACCGCGGTCGACCCGGCGGTGGACGCGGTGGTCTTCACGGTCGCGGGCTCGCGCGGCACGCTGGACGACTCGGTCCAGACGACCGCCAAGCTGACCCCGTTCGACCAGTACCCGCGCAAGGGCCGCGCCACCGGCGGTGTGCGCTGCCAGCGGTTCCTGAAGGGCGAGGACTGCCTGGCCCTGGCCTGGGCGGGCCCGATCCCGGCACGGGCGGCGCAGAAGAACGGCACCCCGGTCGACCTGCCGGAACTCGACCCGCGCCGCGACGGCTCGGGCACGTCCTTGCCGAAGACGGTGTCGGTGGTGGCGGGACCGGTCTTCTAGCTAGACCGGCGGGGCCTCGTCCGCTTCGGGGTCCTGTACGTAGCGCAGGACGCCCCACATGCCGTGCTCGTCGGCGTATGGGGCGTCGTCGCGACACCCCTCCAGTTCCTTGGCGAGGGTGGCGGTGTCGATGCCGGAGCCGATCAGGACGAGCTGCGTGAGCCGGGCGTCGGCGGACCCCCAGGGCTCCGGGTAGAAGCGCAGGAAGCGGCCGACGGCGTGGACGGCGTACCGGTTGCGGATGTCGTTCGGGCCGAAGTCGACGTACCCCTTGATCCGGTAGAGCCCCTCGGGCCGGCTGTCGAGGAACGTCATCAGCCGGCGCGGGTCGAGGGGGACCTCGGAGACGAAGGACAGGCTGTCGTAGGCCGTGTGCAGATGGCCGGCGTGCTCGTCACCGCCGTCACCGCCGTCGCCGGTGCCGTCGCTGTCGTCGCCGCCGTCCCTGTCGTCCCTGCCGTCCTGGTCGTGCAGGTCGTCGAAGGACAGCTGCCCGATGCGCTCCTCGCTCGGCCGGCAGTCGAAGAGGAACTCGGGGTCGATGCGGCCGTAGGTGGCGGGGACGACGGCGGCGCGGTCGGTGAGCGAGCCGACGAGACCGAGGACGCGCTCGGCGTCCGCCGCCCGGTCGAGCTTGTTGACCACGACGAGGTCGGCGAGGGCGAGGTGACGGTCGAGCTCGGGGTGCCGCGCCCGGGTCGCGTCGAACTCGGCGGCGTCGACCACCTCGACGAGCCCGCCGTACACGATCCCGGGATGCTCGCTGGCGAGGACCATCCGTACGAGTTCCTGGGGCTCGGCAAGTCCGCTGGCCTCGATCACGATGACGTCGATACCGGCGGCGGGCGAGGCGAGCCGCTCCAGGTACACGTCGAGCTCGCTCGCGTCGACGGCGCAGCACAGACAGCCGTTGCCCAGGGAGACCGTGGAGTCGCCGAGCGCCCCCGCCACGGCCATCGCGTCGATCTCGATGGCGCCGAAGTCGTTGACGATCGCCCCGATACGGCTGCCACCACTGCGATGGAGGAGGTGGTTGAGCAGCGTGGTCTTCCCGGAGCCCAGGAATCCGGCCAGGACGACGACCGGGATCTGCTGTGGACTGCGGTTCTGCGCCACCGGGCGACCTCTCTCACGCGGAAGCGTGCACCGGCTCACGAACCGGCGCACGGCTGGGAAGCGAATGCCGCCCCAGGATACGAGTGGGAAGAAACCCCGCGAAGTGAACGATTGTTAGCGCCGGTTGCGGGGCAGACGATGTGCAAGGCGCCGGAGTGTGCGACCCTCGCTTCCCTCTGTGCGCCGCCTCTCCGCCTCCCCGCCGATCAGAGCCGCTCGGCACACTCTGGGAGACGGCAAGCGCCGCCCACCGCTCGCCGGTCCCCTCCAGTCGACCCGCACCCCGACGACCGGCGGACGGCCGCCTGAATCGGGGGTTGACATGACCACACGGAAGACCGGGAGGCAGCGGGGGCTGGGCTCCGCGGCCACGGTGGGGCTCGCCTTCGCGGCGGGCGCCCTCGCGGCGTGGACGACACGACAGCGGCAGTACCTGGAATTACGGCTGCGGCTTGCCCAGGCGGAGCAGGCCGAGAACCACCGCGCGAGCCTGGTGGACTACCAGCGGCTGCAGCTCGGCCTTCTCGAACGGGCCATCGACGATCCCGAGCTGGCCGTCGTCCTGAGCACCTTCGAGGCGGAGTCACCGACACAGCTGCGCCAGCACCTGTTCGCCAACGCCCTGTATGCCAACGCCCTGTTCGGCTACCGCATCGGCGTCGCGACGCTGGAGGAGCTGCACGGGCATCTGCGGGTGCTGTGCCGCAGCGCACCCTTCCGCCGGTACTGGGAGAACACACGCCCCCATCGTGCGAGCCTCAAGGAGGGCTCCGAGGAGGGGCGCATCGGCCGGATGGTGGACACCCTCATTCACGATCTGGATGAGGCAGGGGACACCGAGGAGTGGTGGGTCGTGGGCGAACCGCCCACGGAATAAGCCCAGTTGGGCAACGTTTGGCTTCGCAGGACAGAACGAGCGCCAGTGGATACGTCTCACCATGCGGACTCCCACCCGCATCCACCCGCAGCCACGCGTGGCTAACCTGTCCCCCGCCCAACACCCACACCACGAGAATGGGGATCCCCCTTGAGAATCGTGCGTCGCATCGGTGCCTCCCCCCGGGAACGCGGGAGCATGACCGGTGACACCTGTCCCGACATCTTCGAGTTGTCCGACGGCAACTACGCGGTCATCGGCACGGACGCCACCGAGTTGCTCGACCCCCGTCTCCCGTCCGATGCGGCTCGCGCCGACTACGAGCGGATCGTCGTGATCAGCCGCGAGACCCTGCTGCGAGCCAAAGGCGACATTCCCGATGCTTGATATAGCGCTACTCCTGGGGGCCATCGGCGGCGCCCTCAGTGGAGTCGCGGCCGTCGTCAAGATGGTCCGTGACATCCGTCAGGACCGGACCGCCTACCACCACCCGCACGATTGAGGCTCCACCCCGAGCCCGGCACCCGTGGTGCCGGGCTTCGGGCGTCAGGCCACCGCGGGCACCGTGGCCGGCGGCTCCGGGCCCACGTACCGGGCGACCGGGCGGATGATCTTCGGGTCCTCGGCCTGCTCCAGGATGTTGGCACTCCAGCCCACCACGCGGGCCGCGGCGAAGGTGGGGGTGAACATCTCGCGCGGCAGACCGCACAGTTCCATGACCACGCCGGCGTAGAACTCGACGTTGGTGTGCAGTTCGCGGCCGGGCTTCAGTTCGGCGAGGATCGCCTCCACCTGGCGCTCGACCTCGACGGCGAATTCGACGCGTGGGCCGCCGAAGGTCCGGGCGAGGTCACGCAGCATCCGCGAACGGGGGTCCTCCGTACGGTAGATCGCGTGCCCGAAGCCCATGATCCGGTCACCGGCGAGGACGCGTTCCCGGATCCAGCCGTCGATGCGCTCCGGGGTGCCGATGGCGTCCAGGGTCTCCAGCGCACGGCTGGGCGCACCGCCGTGCAGCGGCCCGGACAGCGCTCCCACGGCTCCCACGAGGCATGCCGCCACATCCGCGCCCGTGGACGCGACGACCCGTGCCGTGAAGGTTGACGCATTGAATCCGTGATCAATGGTTGAGATCAAGTACTGCTCGATCGCCCGGGTCCGCGCGGGGTCCGGCTCCGAACCTGTGAGCATGTAGAGGTAGTTCGCCGCGTAGGACAGGTCCTCGCGCGGCTCCACGGGGTCGAGCCCGCGCCCGAGCCGGTACAGGGCGGTGAGCAGCGTCGGTACGGCGGCACAGGCGGCGACGGTGTCCGCGCGGCGCCGATCGGCGTCGATGTCGTACACCGGCCGGAATCCCTTCGCCGCGCCGAGCAGCGACAGCGCCGTGCGCAACCCGGCCGGCGGACCGGAGGCGCGGCTCGCCGCGGCGACGGCGGGCAGGGCGGCCCGGACCTCGGCGGGCAGCCGCCGCAGCGCGGCGGTCTCGGCGGTGAAGGCGGTACGGCGCTCCGCGTCCGGCAGCTCGCCGTGGATCAGGAGATGCCAGACGTCCTCGAAACCGCAGGTCCGCGCGAGTTCGACGGCCGAGTACTGGCGGTAGTGGTAGAAGCCCTCGCGGCCCCGGACGTCACCGATGCCGGTGTCGGTGACGACGACACCCGCGAGTCCGCGCGGCACGTCGACGAGGGTGGCCGCAGCCCTGTTGATGGACATGATTTTCCTCCCTGGACTTGATTCGACTGTCCATGCTTGACTGATTCTCTGTCAATATTGATCCAGTCAATATGAGCCATCAATGCTCCGGGAGGCGGCTACCGTGACCCCCATGCGCGATCAAGAACCCGCTCCCGGCCGCCCCGAGCGGAGGCTGAGCACCAAGGAGACCGCCGAACTGCTCGGCGTGAAGCCGGAGACCGTGTACGCGTACGTGAGCCGCGGTCAGCTCAGCAGCAGGCGCGACCCCGGCGGCCGGGGCAGCACCTTCGACGCCGAGGAGGTGGCTGCCCTCGCCCGGCGCAACAGACGGGAGAGCGCGGGGAGTCCGGGTTCCGGCGGCGAACTGTCCGTCCGCACCCGCATCACGCTCATCGAGCGGGACCGGTACTACTTCCGGGGCGTGGACGCCACGGAGCTCGCCGCGCGGCACTCCTACGAGGAGGTCGCCGAGTGGTTGTGGACCGGCCGGATGCGCCCCGGGGCCACCTTCACCGCGCCCGAGGCCGCCGTCGCCACCGCCCGCCGCGCCGTGAACGCCCTGCCCGAACACACCGCGCCCACCGACCGGCTGCGCGTCGCCGCGATCGCCGCGGCGGCCGAGGACCCGCTGCGCTTCGACCTGTCCGAGGAGGCCGTGCTCGGCACGGCGCGCGTCCTCATCCCCACCCTCGTCGCCGCCCTGCCGCAGCGGGAGTTCGGCCACCTCGCCGAGGGGCCGCTGGCCCACCGCCTGTGGGGCCGGCTGACCGGCCGCGAGGCCGACGAGGCGTCACTGCGCGCCCTGGACACCGCGCTGGCCCTGCTCGTCGACCACGACCTGGCCGCCTCGACGCTCGCGGTGCGGGTCGCCGCCTCGGCCCGGGCGCACGCCTACGCGGCCGTCTCGGCCGGCCTCGGCGTGATCGAGGGCCCGCTGCACGGCGCGGCCAGCGGGCTGGCCCACCGGATGCTGGTCGACGTACTCGACCGGGGCACCGCGGTCCCGGTGATCGCGGACGAGCTCCGCGCGGGCCGCCGCATCCCCGGCCTGGGTCACCGGCTCTACCAGGGCGAGGACCCACGCGCGCGTGCCCTGTTCGCCCTTCTGGGGGAGATCCCGCGCGCGGAGCCCGCCCTGCTCGCGGCCCGTGACGTCGTCGCCACCACCGCCCGTCACGCCCCACTGCACGCCAATGTCGACCTCGCCCTCGCCGTGCTCACCGTCTCCTGCGGCATGCCCGCCACGGCCGGCGAGACGATCTTCGCCGTGGCCCGGACGGCGGGCTGGATCGCCCACGCCCTGGAGGAGTACGGGGAGCGCCCGCTGCGCATGCGCCCCAGCGGCCACTACGTGGGCCCCCGGCCCCCGCAACCACTCCCGGACTAGAACCCGGCACGACCGCTCCCGGACCGGGACACGACCCGGCCGGAAGTCACCCCAAGCAAAGTCAGGTTAGGCTCACCTGTGTGAGTAGGTGTGCGACCGTCTCCCGGAGCCTCGACGAGCCCGTCTCCGGCACGGCGGCCACGGCGACGACGTGGCTGCTGCTGGAACAGCCCGGCCCCTGGGGTGCCAAAGCGCTCACTTCGAGCCACTTGGACCCCGCGCTCGGCCGCGCCCTGGAGGCGGCCGCGCAGGGGACGGGCGTGCGCGTCGCGCTGATCCGCCGCCCCGGCCGGCACGCCGACCCCGGGATGCCCGCCCCGCGCCGGGTGTACGCCGCCCACGTCGTTCCCGGGAACGTCTGGCTGCACGGCGCCACGACCCGCGACCCGGAACAGCTGCTGGGGCTCGATTTCGCCGCCCTCGGCGCCGGCGACCACCGCTCGTTCGACGCCGCGCTGGGCGGGCGCCCGCACACGGACGGCCCGCTCGCGCTCGTGTGCACCAACGGCAAGCGCGACCGCTGCTGTGCCCTGCTCGGCCGCCCCCTCGCGGCCGAACTCGCCGCCTCCGGAGTGCGGGGCGTCTGGGAGGTCACTCATCTGGGTGGCCACCGTTTCTCGCCGACGGTGCTCGTGCTGCCGTACGGATACGCCTACGGTCGCGCCGAGGCGCACGCCGTCAAGGAGGTCCTGCACGGTGTGCGGGAGGGCCGCATCGTCGTCGAGGGGTGCCGGGGGAACTCGGCCTGGGAGCGGCCCGGTCAGGCGGCCGAACTGGCGGTGCGCCGGGCCGCGGGCGAGTACGCGGCGGACGTGCTGAGCGTCGTACGGACGGACGGCGGCGCCCCGCGCTGGGAGGTGACCGTCGCACACGTCGACGGCCGCCACTGGCGCGTCACCGTGGCCCAGGGCGCCTCGCTGCCGCCCCGGCCGGAGAGCTGCGGCACGCAGTTGGGCTCGCCCGTCCGGATGGACGTGGTTGAGGTACGGGAGCTGAGGGCGACGGCGCTGGCGAGCTGACGGCGCCGGGGCCGGGATTTCTCGGCGTGGCCGCACCGTTTCCCGAGGCCGGCCAAGAGATCCCCGCCACACCCCTACGGCAGGCCCCGCCCGCCCACGTACCGTCGTGGGCATGAGCCGCACTCCCCCCGCACGCCGCCTGCGCCTCGGTCTGCCGCGGCGGGTGTTCTCGCAGGTCCTGCTGATGCAGGTGGCGATCGCCGCGGGAGTCGCGGTCCTCGCGACCGGACTGTTCCTGGCCCCGCTGAGCAAGCAGCTGGACAACGAGGCGATGCACCGGGCGCTGGCGATCGCGCAGACCACCGCGCAGGACCCGGAGATCGCCGAGGACGTCCGCCGCACCCCGCCGACCGTCGACGGGCCGGTGCAGACGGCGGCGGAACGCATCCGGCGCATCACGCACGCCGAGTACGTCGTCGTGATGGACCAGCGAGGCGTGCGCTGGTCGCACACCGACCCGCGGCAGATCGGCCGGCACGTCTCGACCGACCCGCGCAAGGCCCTGGCCGGCGAGCAGGTGATGGAGATCGACAGCGGCACGCTGGGCCGCTCCGCACGCGGCAAGGTGCCGCTGTACGACGCCGACCACCGGATCGTCGGGGCGGTCTCGGTGGGCATCGCGTACGACAGCGTGCGCGCCCGCCTGATGAGCGCGATCCCTGGGCTGTTCGCCTACGCGGGCGGCGCACTCGCGGTCGGCGCGCTGGCGGCCTGGCTGATCTCGCGCAGGGTCCAGCGGCAGACCCGGGACCTCGCCTTCTCGGACATCTCGGCGCTGCTCGCGGAGCGCGAGGCGATGCTGCACGGCATCCGCGAGGGCGTCGTCGCCCTCGACCGCGGCGGGCGCATACGCCTGTTCAACGACGAGGCACGGCGGCTGCTGGGCCTCGACGACGAGGCCGTCGGACGGCTGCCCGAAGAGGCGCTGGGCGCGGGTCGTACCACGGACGTCCTGGCGGGCCGGGTGACCGGCACCGACCTGCTCACCGTGCGCGGCCAGCGGGTGCTGGTCGCCAACCGCATGCCCACCGACGACGGCGGCGCCGTGGCCACCCTGCGCGACCGCACCGAACTGGAGCGGCTCGGCCGCGAACTGGACTCCACGCACGGCCTCATCGACGCGCTGCGCGCCCAGGACCACGAGCACGCCAATCGCATGCACACGCTGCTGGGCCTGCTGGAACTGGAGATGTACGAGGACGCCGTGGAGTTCGTCGGCGAGGTGGTGGGCGACCATCGGGTCACCGCGGAGCAGGTCACCGAGAAGATCCAGGACCCGCTGCTCGCCGCCCTGCTGGTCGGCAAGGCGACCGTGGCGGCCGAGCGCGGGGTCGCCCTGTGGGTGTCGGACCGCACCCGGCTCCCGGACCGGCTGATCGACCCCAGGGGCCTGGTCACGATCGTGGGCAACCTGGTGGACAACGCGCTCGACGCCGTCGGGGGGACGCCGCACGCGCGCGTGGAGGTCGAGTTGCGCACCGAGGGACGTACCGCCGTCCTGAGAGTGCGCGACACGGGCCCCGGGGTCCCGGCGGAGCAGCGGGAGGTGGTCTTCGCCGAGGGGTGGTCCACCAAGCAGCCGCCGGCGCACGGCAAGCGCGGCATAGGCCTCTCTCTGGTGCGCCGGCTCGCCGAGCGGCAGGGCGGGAGCGCGACGGTGGGCGAGGCGGACGGCGGGGGCGCCGAGTTCACCGTCGTCCTGCCGGAGGCCCTGACCGAGCCGGGGCTGGAGCCGGCGCTCGCCGCGTCCGTGGACACCGCTGCCGAGGAGGAGGCGCGATGATCGAGGTCCTGGTGGTGGACGACGACACCCGGGTCGCACGGGTCAACGCCGCCTACGTCGAGAAGGTGCCGGGCTTCCATGTGGCGGGCGAGGCGCACAACGCGGCCGAGGCACTGCACCAGTTGGAGACGCTGCCGCGGCTCGACCTGGTCCTCATGGACCACCACCTGCCCGACGAGACGGGTCTCGCCGTCGTCCGGGAGATGCGCCGGCGCGGCCACCAGATCGACGTCATCATGGTCACGGCGGCCCGGGACATGTCGACGGTGCAGGCGGCGATGCGGCAGGGCGCCCTGCAGTACCTGGTGAAGCCGTTCGCCTTCGCGGGCCTGCGGACCAAGCTGGAGGCGTACGCGCGGCTGCGCCGCACCCTGGACGGCGGCGGCGAGGCGGAACAGGCCGAGGTGGACCGCATCTTCGGCGCGCTGTCCGCGCCGTCGGTGCCGGAACTGCCCAAGGGGCACTCCCCCACCACCGCCGAACTGGTCCGCCAGTCCCTGATGAACGCCGCAGGCCCGCTCAGCGCCCAGGAGATCGCCGAACGGACCGGAGTGAGCCGGCAGACGGCCCAGCGCTATCTGAAGCTCCTGGAGCGCGCGGGACGGGCCCGGCTGACCCTCAAATACGGCGACGCGGGCCGCCCGGAACACCGTTACGTGTGGGCGACCCGCGTCTGACCGTGTCCGACGGCGTCCGGTCCGTCCGCTGATCCGTCCGTCAGCCCGAGGACTTCGCGGCCTTCGCGGCCTTGTCGACGAATTCGGTCGTGTACGTCTTGCTCAGGTCCACCTCGGCGTTCTTGATGTTGGGGTTGAACGCCTTGAGGACCTTCTCGACGGTCTCGGGACCGTTCGCCGGCATCACACCGTCGTCGGTGAACATCGGGAGGGTGCTCTTGATCGCCTCGGCGTAGAGCGTCTTGTTGCCCTGGGAGTAGTCGGCGGGCATCTTGGCCGCGATCTCGTCGGCGCTGTGGGTGGACATCCACTTGAGCGTCTTGACGAATGCATTGGCCAACTTCTGGACGGTGTCCTTGTGGCCGTTCACCCAGTCCGTCTGCATGTACAGACTTGACGACGGGTACGGGCCGCCCAGCGCCTTCTCGGAGCCCTCGGGCGTCCGCATGTCGAGGAGGATCTTGCCGACCTTCTTGTCCAGGATCGTGGCGACCGTCGGGTCGGTCGTCATGCCGGCGTCGATCGAGCCCTTCTCCAGGGCGGAGATGAACGTCGGGCCCGCGCCCACGGCGACGGGGGTGAACTCGCTGGTGTTCACGCCGTTCTTGACCGCGAGGTACTTGGTGAGGAAGTCGGTCGAGGCCCCGAGACCGGTGACGCCGAGCTTCTTGCCCTTGAAGTCCTGGGGCGAGGTGATGTCACCCGCCTTCTTGGTGGAGACGACCTCCACCTCGCCGGGGGCGTGCGAGAACTGCACGACGGACTCCACGGCCTTGCCCTTCACCTGGAGATCGAGGGTGTGGTCGTAGAAGCCGACGGCGCCCTGGACCTGGCCGGAGACGAGCGCGGTCTCCGCCTGCACACCGGCGGGCTCGCTGAGCAGTTCCACGTCGAGGCCCTCGGCGTCGAAGTAGCCGAGCCGCTGGGTGAGCATCGCCGGCAGGTAGATGACCTTGTCCAGGCCACCCACCATGATCTTGACCTTGGTCCCCTTGCCGTCGCCCTTGCTTCCGGAGCCGGTGGAGGCGGTGCCGGCCGCGTCATTGGCGCACGCGGTGAGCGAGGAGAGGGCGAGCAGGCCGACGGCGGCGAGCGACGCGTATCTGGCGGTCTTGCGCATGGCGGTTCACGTCCTTGTGAGAGGGCGGGGCGGGGAGAGGGATGTGCGAGGGGCGCGGGCTTGCGACGGCGCCCGGCGGGCCGTGCTCAGTGGTCGGAGTTCGCGGGCTTCCAGCGGAAGATGCGGCGCTCGGCGAAGGTCAGCAGGCCCTCGGCGACGAGTGCGACGACCGCGAGGATGACCATCGCCGCGTACACGCCGGCGGCGTTGAAGGTGCCCTGCGACTGGGCGACGAGCAGGCCGATGCCCTTGGTGGCGCCGATGTACTCGCCGACGATGGCGCCGATGAGGGCGAAGCCGAAGCTGACGTGGAGGCTGGTGAAGATCCAGGATGTGGCCGACGGGATGACCACCTGCAGGGTGACCCGCCGGTCGCTCGCACCGAGGATCCGGGCGTTGGCGACCAGGTTGCGGTCGACCTCGCGGGCGCCCTGGAAGGCGTTGAAGAACACCGGGAAGAACACGAGCACCACGGCCGACGCGACCTTGGAGGCGGGGCCCAGGCCGAACCAGATCACGAAGATCGGGGCGAGGACGATCCTGGGGATCGAGTTGAGCACCTTGATGTACGGACCGAAGACATCGGCCATGAAGGCGATCCGCCCGAGGGCGATACCGAAGACCACACCGGCGACGACACCGATGACCCAGCCGAGCAGCGCCTCGTGGAGCGTGTACCAGATCTGCTCGCCCAGGGAGCCGAGCGCGGTCCCGTGCATGATCCAGGTGTGGATCTGGTCCCAGATCTTCGACGGCATCGAGAAGTTGAACGGATCGATGACCTCGGCCCGGGACAGTGCCTCCCACAGGCCGAGCACGACGACCAGGAGCAGCACTCGTGCGGCGGCCACGACCGCCTTGCGCCTGCGGGCGGCCTGAGCCCGCGACTGTGCGCGGTCCGGTGTCTTGACGGTGTCGGCGACGGGCGTGGTGATGACCTCAGGCGACATGGGCGGCACCTCTTTCGCGGGTGATGCGGACCTCTTCGCCGAGGGACTCCCAGATCTCGCGGTAGATCTCGATGAACCGGGGCTCCAGACGCACCGACTCGACCTTGCGCGGCCGGGGCAGGTCGATGTCGAAGACCTGCTTCACCGTCGCGGGCCCGGCGGTCATCACGACGACCCTGTCGGCCAGCGCGATGGACTCCTCCAGGTCGTGGGTGACGAAGACGACGGAGGCGCCCGTGCCCTCCCACAGCTCCAGGAGCTCGTCCGACATCAGCGCCCTGGTCTGTACGTCGAGCGCGGAGAACGGCTCGTCCATCAGCAGGATCTCGGGGTCGTTGACGAAGGTGGCGGCGAGGGCGACGCGCTTGCGCTGTCCGCCGGAGAGCTGGTGCGGATAGCGGTCCTCGAAGGCGGCGAGCCCGACCCGGGCCAGCCACTCGCGGGCCTTCTCCTTGGCCTCGGCCTTCGGCACGCCCCGGAAGCGCGGGCCCGCCATGACGTTGGACAGGACCGACCGCCAGGGAAAGGTGGCGTCCTGCTGGAAGACGAAGCCGACCTTGTCACCGACGCCGGAGACCGGCTGCCCAGCCACCAGCACCTCGCCCTCGGTGGGCTCCTCCAGCCCGCTGACCAGGGTCAGCGTGGTCGACTTGCCGCAGCCGGTCGGGCCGACGACAGCCACGAACTCACCGCGCCCGATGGTGAGGTCCAGCTCCCGGACGGCCGTGTGCAAACCCCCCGACGGGGTCCTGAAGATCTTGCTCGCGCCCCGCAACTCGATGGCGGGGCTGGTGTCTGCGCTCATGGCCCGGGACGGTAGGTGTGGCCCCGGCCACAGCAGCAGTCTTCTGGGCGCAAGCCGTTCTTTTGCTCGCAAGCACCTGTTGTGCTCTTTTTGCTCGCGCTACAACTGCGGAGCACGAAACACGGGCTTAACGCTCGCCGGCCTTGTAAGGAGAGGCCTGATGATTGACGTCCTGGTCGTGGACGACGACTTCCGCGTCGCCGAGATAAACGCCAAGTACGTGGGAAAGGTTCCCGGCTTCCGGGTGGCCGCCCGCGCGCACAGCGCCGCCCAGGCCCTGGCCACCGTGGAACGCGGGACCATCGACCTGGTGCTGCTCGACCACTACCTGCCGGACCGCACCGGCCTCGAACTCGTCCACCTCATGCGGGAACAGGGCCACGGCACCGACGTCATCATGATCACGGCAGCCAGCGATGTGACGACCGTACAGAAGGCGATGCGCCTGGGCGCCCTGCACTATCTGGTCAAGCCGTTCACCTTCACCGCCCTGCGCAGCCGCCTGGACTCGTACGCCGCCCTGCGCCGCACCGTCGACCGGGTCGGCGGCCGGGGCCTGACGGGCCAGGAACAGGTGGACCGGATCTTCGGCGCGCTGCGCACCGCGCCCGCGCCGACCTCACCCGGCCTGCCCAGCGGTCAATCGGAGCCCACCACGGACCTCATCTGCGGCGTCCTGCACCGCGCCAACCATCCGCTGTCCGCCCACGAGGTCGCCGCCGAGACCGGCCTGAGCCGCTCCACGGCCCAGCGCTACCTGCGCCACCTGGAGCAGGCCGGCCGGCTCCGCCTCTCCCTGAAGTACGGCGACACGGGACGCCCGGAGCACCGGTACGCCTGGGTGGCGCCGTAACGCCTCACCACCCGGGCGCACGGACGGCGCCGCTCCGGTTCGCCGCCCTGGCATGCGGCCCGCACCTACACCGCCCCCGCTCCGGTGAGCGACCGCACCTCGGTCTCCGCGTGTTTGGCCTCGTCCGGCACCTCGTCCGAGGTGACGGTGCCGAGCCAGCCCGCGAGGAAGCCCAGCGGGATGGACACGATGCCGGGGTTCTGCAACGGGAAGTACTGGAAGTCGACGTCCGGGAACAGCGAACCCGGGCTACCGGACACCACCGGGGACAGCAGGACCAGCCCCAGCGCCGGCACGAGCCCTCCGTATACGGCCCACACCGCGCCGCGTGTCGTGAAGCCGCGCCAGAACAGCGAGTAGAGCAGCACGGGCAGGTTCGCCGAGGCGGCCACGGCGAAGGCCAGGCCCACCAGGAACGCCACGTTGAGGTCTCTCGCCAGCAGTCCCAGCGCGATCGCGACCACTCCGATGCCGACCGCCGCGACACGCGCCACCGCCACCTCACTGCGCGGCTCCTTGCGCCCGCGCCGCAGGGAGGCATACAGGTCGTGGGCCACCGACGCGGACGAGGCGAGGGTGATCCCCGCGACCACCGCGAGGATCGTCGCGAAGGCAACGGCCGCGACGACCGCGAACAGAACCGTTCCACCTGTCGAGTCGGCGCCGCCGCCCAGGTCGAGCGCCAGCAACGGAACCGCCGTGTTCCCGGCCGCGTTCGAGCGGCTCACGGCCCCCGGCCCGACGACCGCGGCCGCCCCGAACCCGAGCACGATCGTCATCAGATAGAAGCCGCCGATCAGCCCGATCGCCCACACCACCGAGCGGCGGGCGGCCCGCGCGGTCGGCACGGTGTAGAAGCGGGACAGGATGTGCGGCAGCCCGGCCGTACCCAGTACCAGGGCGAGCCCCAGGCTGATGAAGTCGAACCGCGCGGTCCAGTCCCCGCCGTACTTGAGCCCCGGCACCAGGAACGCGTTCCCGTGCCCGCTGCGCTCGGCCGCCGTGAGCAGCAGCCGGTCGACGTCCCCGTGGAACCGCACCAGGACGAGCACGGTCAGCGCGATCGTCCCGCAGAGCAGCAGGACCGCCTTCACGATCTGGATCCAGGTGGTGGCCCGCATCCCTCCCAACGACACATAGATGACCATGAGCGCGCCGACCCCGATGACGGTCCACGCCTGCGCCGCCTCGCCGGTCCGCCCGAGCAGCAGCGCGACCAGACTGCCCGCCCCGACCATTTGCGCCACCAAATACAGAACGGACACGGTGACCGAGGAAGTTCCCGCCGCGATCCGCACCGGCCGCTCGCTCATCCGCGCGGCCACCACGTCGGCGAGCGTGAACCGCCCGCAGTTGCGCACCAGTTCGGCGACCAGGAACAACACCACCAGCCAGGCGACCTGGAAGCCCACCACATAGAGCAGCCCGTCGTAGCCGAACAGCGCGATGAGCCCGGTCACCCCCAGGAAGGAGGCGGCCGACATGTAGTCACCCGCAATGGCAAAACCATTCTCCATCGGCGAGAACAGCCGACCGCCCGCGTAGAACTCCTCCGCCGAACCGTGGCGGTTGCGGCTCACCCACGTCGTGATCGCCAGCGTGACGGCCACGAATCCGCTGAACAGCACCAGCGCGAGCGCCTGATGACGATCCGTCACGATGCACCGCCTCGCACTCCACGCGTCAGTTCCTGTGTGTCCCAGCGCAGTTCGAGCGCGATCCGGTCCCTGCGCAGCCGCGCGTGCCGGGCGTAGGCCCAGGTGAGCAGAAACGTGGTGAGGAACTGCCCGAGGCCCGCGAGCATCGCCACGTTCACCGCGCCCGCGACGCGTCTGGCCATGAACCCAGGCGCCGCCGTCGCCGTGACCACGTACCCCACGTACCAGGTCAGGAAGACGGCGGCCCCCGGCACCACGAACCGGCGATACCGGCTGCGCACCTCCTGGAAGGCCGCGCTGCGCTGCACCTCCAGATACACGTCCCGCGCGCGAACGGCCTCCCCGCCCTCACGCGCACCCGGTACGGCGGGAGCCGGCACGCCCACACCGTCCAACTCGCCCCAGCCGGAGGCCAGCGCGTCGTACCACGGGTCCTCGTACCTCGCCTCGCGCGGCGGCCGGCTTGGGTCTTCGTGGTTGTCGGCCGAACCCTCGGGAGCGCCTCCGTCTCCGCGAGGACGACCGTTACTTGACTGCATGCCCAAGGATGGACAGATCGGGAAGATCCCCGACTCTTCTTCCCCGGGCACTTCACCCCATCAGGTGACTAATCCGCTGGTGGGCGCACCAGCCCCTTTCCGTACGCATAACGCACCGCTTGCGCACGGTCCTTGAGCCCGGTCTTGCCGAAGAGGTTGTTGATGTGCGTCTTCACGGTCGCGGTGGACACGCACAGCCTGCGGGCGATCTCCTGATTGCTGAGCCCCTCGGCGATCAGCACCAGGACCTCGGTCTCCCGCGCGGTCAGTCCGTCGGGCGCCTCGGTGGCCACCGGCTGAGGCTCGGGCTCCGACAGCCGCTCCAGCAGCCGCCGTTGCACACTCGGCGACAGCCCCGCGTCCCCGGACAGCACGCTCTCCACGGCCCGTACGATCTCGTCGCCGCCGGCGTCCTTGGTCAGGTAACCGCGCGCCCCCGCTCTCAGCGCCGGAAACAGCGACTCGTCGTCCGCGAACGTGGTGAGCACCACCACCTGGGTCCCGGGGTGCTCGGCCCGGATCCGCCGGGTCGCCTCCACACCGTCGCAGCGGGGCATCCGCAGGTCCATCAGGACCACGTCCGGGGCGAGTTCGGCGACCAGCTCGACCGCCTCCTCCCCGTCGGCCCCGGCACCGACGACCTCGATGCCCGGGAGGAGTCCGAGCAGCATCACGATGCCCTCCCGGACCACGGTCTGGTCGTCCACGACGACCACCCGCGCCGGCCGCCTCCCGGCCTCCTCCGTCATACGGGCACCCTCAACGTCACCGCGAAACCCTTCTCGTCCGGCCCGGCCTCCAGTGAGCCGCCCAGCAACTCGGCCCGCTCCCGCATCCCCAGCAGACCGTACCCGGCACCCGCACCGGTGAGCTCGCCCGGCTTCCCGCCCGAATCCCGCACGTCCAGGGTGACTTCGTGCTCGCTGTAGTCCAGGCTCATCCGGACCTTGGCACCGTGGGCGTGCTTGCGGACGTTCGTCAGCGCCTCCTGGGCGACCCGGCGTACGGCCTGTGACGCCTCGGCGGACAGCGGTCTGCGCTCACCCGTGACGGCGACCTCGGCGCCGTCGGCCGTGCTGACGAGCTCGGTCAGGAAGTCCTCCAGCGGGGTCAGCTCGCCGCGCAGCGCGGAGAGCGACTGCCGGGTCTCGGCGAGCCCGTCACGGGCCATCCCCCGCGCCGCCACGACCCGTTCGAGGATCCGCTCCCGGTCCGCGCCCCGCTCGATCAGCAGCCGGGCCGCCTCCAGGTGCACGAGCTGCGCCGAGAGGCTGTGCGCAAGGACGTCGTGGATCTCCCGAGCGATCCTGGCCCGCTCGGCCAGCGCCGCCGACTCCGCCTCGGCCGCGCGGGCGGCCCGCTCCTGGGCGAGCAGACGCTGGGCGCTGCCCCGAGCCTCGGCGTCGAGCCGCAGGACCCAGCCGGCGAGGGCCATGCCCACGACGGTGGCGGCGGTGGTCAGCCACACGTCGTTGTTGAACGCGGCGAACGAGGCGAGCGCCACGGAGGCGACGGGCAGAGCGGCGGCCAGCGGCATGCGTTCCAGGGCGGAGATGCCGCAGCCGCACCAGATCACCAGGGCCGGGCCTCTGAACCCCGTGGCCTGGGCGGCGACCGCGATCGCCAGGAGCACGCTGATGAGCGCCAGGGAGGGCACGAGCCGGTGCGCGTAGGTCGTGTGGAAGAAGGCCCAGGAGACGACGGCGGCCAGGATCACGGTGGCGACGGCGGTAACCGCTCCCCAGGGCGGGACGTGGTTCGCGCTGAAGGCGCCCCACAGCAGTATGGCGAGCACCAGCATGCGCACCGCCCAGGCCAGCATGCGCCGGGAACGGGGGCTTCCCATGCGGCCGAGCGCCTCGCGTGAGGGCCAGCTCGTCCAGAGGTTCTGCGTCACACGTGCTCCTTCCAGGCGGGCCGGACCTCGGTGTCACCGTACGCCGTGGCCTCTGTGGCACGGGCGGTCAGCGGTTGCGCCCGCCAGGCCAGGATTCCGGCGCGGACGAGCAGGGTGCCGGCGAGGGCGAGCATCAGGTCCGAGCTGTCCTGGTGCATGCCGATCAAAACGCCGAGTCCGAAGAGGCCGACGCGCAGGCCGATGCCGACGACCCAGACGATCACGCTCGCCTTGCTGCTCTTGGTCCAGACGACGCCGTCCGACTCCCTCCACACGCGGGTGGTCCAGGCCCAGCCGGCGCCGGTGGCCAGCCCTATGAGCACCTCGGCGGAGAGCAGCAGGGCGGACGCGGTGCGGTGGTGGGCGTCGAGTATGCCGGGCTCACGCAGCGCCAGGAACGCGAGGATCACCGGCACGGCCCACCAGCGCCGGTCGGTGTCGAGCGGGCGGGCGCGGAACTGCCGTACGACCACCAGCACGACGACGGCCACGATCACCAGCGCGTTGACGAGCCCGGACATCAGAGCCTCCGTGAGCGGGAAAGGGGAGCCGGCAGCAAGCACTGCCGACGCCTTCGACGCTACGGAAATTCGCAGGTCAGCAGATCGGAGCGGAGGTGGATCGAGGGTGGATCCAGTCGACGGAGCCCCCTCCACCCACGGGTGGAGACCCTCCCTGCACCCCCAGGTCACGCGGCCCTGGTCCGGCGAGGGGCGGTGGGTGACCCCCGGTCCGGGACCGAGACCTCGGCGCTGGCGCCCCGTGCCCTTACACACCTCGACCTCAGCGGCCGACAGCCATCGGGGCTCGACGGCGGCCTGTGGGTGCGTGCCCTGCGGGTTCGGTTCCCGGCGGCCCGTGCAGCAGGGTGCCCTGGGCTCGCAGGCTGGGTGTGGGGGCACATCGGATTCCGTGCCGTGCTGCTGCCGACGGAGGCGACGGCGTGCCTGGCCGCTCGGCTTTGCCGTGCTTCCTGCTGGGGCCATCGGGGTTGGTCCCTCGGGCTCCGGGCCGTCAGGCGTCGGGCTTCGGAACACAGGGACCAGGGTCGCCGGGTGACGGACCACGGGGACCGAGCGCCAGCCGGCTACGAACTGCAAGCACCGGGGTCACCGGGTCACGGGCCCCCGGTGTCCGGCAGGTGCTGCCGTCCTCGGCCCAGGCACAGCCCAGGCCAGTCCCATCCAGGCCACCCGCGCCCCGACCCGGCCCTGATTCAGCCCTCGCAGCTCAGCACCGAGCCACCAGCCACCAGCAGCCCGGCGGCCGGGCGGCCCGGCTTCGAACCAGCCCCTCCTCAACCCCGGCCAAAGCCCAGCGCAGCGGCTACGCGTCGATCCGCGACCGATCCAACGTAGCCGCCGAGCTGGAGATGAACTCCTTGCGGGGCGCCACGTCGTTGCCCATCAGCAGGTCGAAGACGCGCTCGGCGGCGTCCAGGTCGGAGAGGTTGATCCGGCGCAGGGTGCGGTGACGCGGGTCCATCGTCGTCTCGGCCAGTTGGTCGGCGTCCATCTCGCCCAGACCCTTGTACCGCTGGATGGAGTCCTTGTACCGGACGCCCTTGCTCTGGAACTCCATGAGCTTGTCGCGCAGCTCGCGGTCCGAGTACGTGTAGACGTACTTGTCCTGGCCCTTCTTCGGCTGGACGAGCTCGATGCGGTGCAGCGGGGGCACCGCGGCGAACACCCGGCCGGCCTCGACCATGGGCCGCATGTAGCGCTGGAAGAGCGTGAGCAGCAGGCAGCGGATGTGGGAGCCGTCCACATCGGCGTCGGTCATCATGATGATCTTGCCGTAGCGGGCCGCGTCGAGGTCGAAGGTCCGGCCCGAGCCCGCACCTATGACCTGGATGATCGCGCCGCACTCGACGTTCTTCAGCATGTCCGTCACGGACGACTTCTGAACGTTGAGGATCTTGCCGCGGATCGGCAGCAGCGCCTGGAACTCGGAGTTCCGCGCGAGCTTCGCCGTACCGAGCGCGGAGTCTCCCTCGACGATGAAGAGCTCGCTGCGCTCGACGTCGTCGCTGCGGCAGTCGGCGAGCTTGGCGGGCAGGGAGGAGGACTCCAGGGCCGTCTTCCGGCGCTGCGCGTCCTTGTGCTGGCGGGCCGCGATGCGCGTACGGGCGGCCGCGACGACCTTCTCCATGACGACCCGGGCCTGCGCCGCGGTGTCGCGCTTGGTGGAGGTCAGGAAGGCCTTGAGCTCCTTGTTGACCACGTTGTTCACGATGCGCCGGGCCGCCGAGGTGCCGAGGACCTCCTTGGTCTGGCCCTCGAACTGCGGCTCGGCGAGACGAACGGTGACGACCGCCGTGAGGCCCTCCAGGGCGTCGTCCTTGACGATGTCGTCCTCGGCGACGCGCAGCAGCTTCTTGGCGCGCAGCACCTCGTTCATCGTCTCGCGGACGGCCAGCTCGAAGCCGGCGACGTGCGTACCGCCCTTGGGCGTGGCGATGATGTTGACGAACGACCTGAGGGTCGCGTCGTAGCCGGTCCCCCAGCGCAGCGCCACGTCGACGCCGAGCTCGCGGGTGACCTCCTTCGGGGTCATCTGACCGTGCTCGTCCAGGACCGGGACCGTCTCCTTGAAGGTGCCCTGTCCGCTGAAGCGGAGGACGTCGCAGACCGCCTTGTCCGTGGCGAGGTACTCGCAGAACTCGCTGATTCCGCCGTCGAAGCGGAAGGACTCCTCGCCCTTGCTGCCGCCCTCGCCCAGGCCGTACTCGTCCCGGACGACGATGGTCAGTCCGGGCACCAGGAAAGCGGTCTGGCGGGCGCGCTGGTGCAGCGTCTCCAGGGAGAGCTTGGCGTCCTTGAGGAAGATCTGGCGGTCGGCCCAGTACCGCACGCGCGTGCCGGTGCGGGTCTTGGGGATCTTCTTGGCCTTGGTCAGGCCGCTCTTGGCCTCGAACTTGGCCTCCGGGCCGTTCGCCGCGAAGGCGCCCGGCACGCCGCGCCGGAAGCTGATGGCGTGGGTGTGGCCGCTGCGGTCGACCTCGACGTCGAGGCGGGCGGACAGCGCGTTGACCACGGAGGCGCCGACGCCGTGCAGGCCGCCGGAGGCGGCGTACGAGCCGCCGCCGAACTTGCCGCCGGCGTGCAGCTTGGTCATGACGACCTCGACGCCGGACATGCCGGTCTTGGGCTCGACGTCCACGGGGATGCCGCGGCCGTTGTCCCGCACCTCCACGGAGCCGTCGTCGTGGAGGATCACCTCGATGTGGTCGCAGTAGCCGCCGAGGGCCTCGTCGACGGAGTTGTCGATGATCTCCCAGAGGCAGTGCATCAGGCCTCGACTGTCCGTCGAGCCGATGTACATACCCGGGCGTTTGCGCACGGCTTCGAGGCCCTCAAGGACGAGCAGGTGCCGCGCGGTGTAGTTGGAACCGTCCCGGTCTGCTCCTGCCAGCAGAGCTGTGGACGGCACGGACGTCTCGGCGGTCACGCGGTTCGCTCCTCGCTGAATTTCAGGTGAGCCCCTTTTGGGTAAGGGGCCGGCTTCGGTCGCCGCTCAGAGGGTACCGAGGCCTGGTAGAGCCGATGTAACGCCACCCTCGTCTGAACTCAGACTAGTCCAGAGTCGCATGCGCGTTCGATCCCTCGATGGGGTGAAGTACACATCACGTTCCCTTCGAGGCATGAACCATTTAGGCTCCGGGCACGTCCTCCTGAACAACCGGCAACCCAGCCGGGAGGACTAAGACTGACAGACTGAGCGAACCCGTAAGACACATAAGACACGCTTTACGGCACATTCGCCGCCAACCGGCAGCAGGCAGCCGCCCCGGGAAAGATTCTTTCGAGGAAAAGCCACGAGCGGGAACGTTTTCGGGCTGGTTGGATGTTGACCCTGGTACGACAGCTCGTCGAGCTAGAGAAGAGGCGACGTGACTACTGTTCTGACCCCCGCGAGCCACCTGACGGCCGCCGATCGCTGCGACCGCTGTGGCGCCCAGGCATACCTGCGCGTCCTCTTGCTCAGCGGCGGAGAACTGCTCTTCTGCGCCCACCATGGCCGCAAGTTCGAGCCGGAACTCAAGAAGATCGCCGCTGAGATACAGGACGAGACGGAGCGGCTGACGACCGCTCCCGCATCCGCCTCCGACGAAGAGCGCTGACCTCTCGCATTCCCGACGAGCCAGCACCGGCACAGGCCGGACAAACGGGCGGCCGCTCCTTGCGAGGAGCGGCCGCCCGTCGTCGTCTCACAGGAGCCCTCAGGCGTCCTCAGACGCCTGCGTGCGACCCTCGCGAGCCACTGCCGGCGCTCGGGCCCAGCACCTTCACCACGTCGGACACACGGGTGTAGACCCCCGGGCTCCCCGCCCGCCCACAGCCGCTGCCCCACGACACCAGCCCGATCAGCCGCCCCCCGGCGACCAGCGGGCCCCCGCTGTCCCCCTGGCAGCCGTCGGGGCCGCCCTGGACCTCCCCCGCGCACAGCATGGAGTCCGCCCGGTACGTGCCGTCGACGCTGCCGGGATAGGCCTGTGCGCAGAGGGCGTCGGACAGCACGCTCACGCGTGCGGCGTGCAGCCCTCGCGGGTAGTCGCCCCCACCCGTCAGATCACCCCACCCTGACACCGTGGCGCTCGTTCCCGGCGCGTACGCCGAATCACCCTCGGCGGCCATCGCGATGACCGAACTCTGTGGAAGAGACGTGGCGAGGGTGAGTACGGCGAAGTCCCCGGCGTTGTCGACCGGGTCGTAGCGCGGATTGACCCGGATCCCACTCACCGGGATCTCTTCACCCTCGGATGACAGAAGGTCCGTACGGCCCGCGATGACCTTGAGGTCGCGTGCCTGGCCCGGGAACGTCCCCAGGACCTCCTCGCCCACGCAGTGGGCCGCGGTCAGCACCTTGGTCGGACCGATCACCACTCCACCGCAGAACTGACCCGCCCGCGTACCTCCGAACCGGTCACGGCTGGACAGGGCGACCGTCCAGGGGCTCTGGGACACCTCGATGGGGAACCCGCCCACGACGACGCTGTCGGCTGCCACAGGGGTCGCCTGCGTCAGCGGTATGGCGGCCACGGCGGCCGCCATGACCAGCGGCCGGACCAGTACCCGCGAAAAGGGACGACGCATACACGCTCCTCACACTGAGTGCTCTTGAGACACCCAGAGTGATCCAGGACGCTCCGGTCCGCAGCCCGAAGGCCCGGCCCCCCGAGGGGAGACCGGGCCTTCGGCGTCGTGCGATCGCGACCTAGTCGAGGTAGTCGCGCAGCACCTGCGAACGCGACGGGTGGCGCAGCTTCGACATGGTCTTGGACTCGATCTGGCGGATCCGCTCGCGGGTCACGCCGTACACCTTGCCGATCTCGTCGAGGGTCTTCGGCTGACCGTCGGTGAGACCGAAGCGCATGGAGACGACGCCCGCCTCACGCTCGGACAGGGTGTCGAGCACAGAGTGCAGCTGCTCCTGGAGGAGCGTGAAGCTGACCGCGTCGGCCGGGACGACGGCCTCGGAGTCCTCGATGAGGTCACCGAACTCGCTGTCGCCGTCCTCGCCCAACGGGGTGTGCAGGGAGATGGGCTCGCGGCCGTACTTCTGGACCTCGATGACCTTCTCCGGGGTCATGTCGAGTTCCTTGGCCAGCTCCTCCGGGGTGGGCTCGCGGCCCAGGTCCTGGAGCATCTGGCGCTGCACGCGCGCGAGCTTGTTGATGACCTCGACCATGTGCACCGGGATACGGATGGTGCGGGCCTGATCGGCCATCGCGCGGGTGATGGCCTGACGGATCCACCAGGTGGCGTACGTGGAGAACTTGTAGCCCTTGGTGTAGTCGAACTTCTCGACCGCGCGGATCAGACCGAGGTTGCCCTCCTGGATGAGGTCCAGGAAGAGCATGCCGCGGCCGGTGTAGCGCTTGGCCAGGGAGACCACCAGACGGAGGTTGGCCTCCAAGAGGTGGTTCTTGGCGCGGCGGCCGTCCTCGGCGATGATCTCCAGCTCGCGCTTGAGCTTCGGCGCGAGCTTGTCGGAGTTGGCGAGCTTGTCCTCGGCGAACAGACCGGCCTCGATGCGCTTGGCGAGTTCGACCTCCTGCTCGGCGTTGAGCAGGGGGACCTTGCCGATCTGCTTGAGGTAGTCCTTGACCGGGTCGGCGGTGGCGCCGGCCGCGGCGACCTGCTGCGCGGGCGCGTCGTCCTCGTCCTCGTCGGACAGGACGAAGCCGGCGCTCTCGGCGCCCTCCGGCTCGTCGCCGGGCTTGGTTTCCTCAAGGACCTCTTCGTCGGCCAGCTCGACGTCGTCCTTCTTGCCGGTGGTCTTCTTGGCCGCCGCCGTCGTCTTCTTGGCGACAGTCTTCTTCGCGGCCGCCTTCTTGGCGGTCGTCGCCTTCTTGGCCGCGACCTTCTTTGCGGGTGCGGCTTCCTCGGCGGGGTCGACGGCGGCAGGGTCCGCGGGCGCGGCCGGGGCGGCCGTGGTGGCGGTGGCCTTCCGGGTGGTCACCGTCTTCGCCGCGACCGTCTTGGTGGCGGTGCGCTTGGCCGGACTCTTCGCTGCGACGCTCTTACGGGTGCGCTTGGGCTCCGCGGCACTGACCATCAGCGTCACACCCTCTTCCTCGAGGATCTGGTTGAGGCTGCGCAGTACGTTCTTCCACTGAGTGGCCGGAATCTGGTCAGCTTCGAAGGCCCGACGCACATCGTCGCCGGCGATCTGCCCCTCAGCCTTTCCCCGCTCAATGAGCGCCATGACAGAGACGGACTCGGCGATCTCCGGCGGGAGCGTACGGGATGTGCTGGCCGACACGAACAACCTCTCGGAACGTTGAAAAACGGCTTCCGGCCCCGTCCACAGCGGACAGGAGCCGACCGCCGGCTTGGGGATGGGCCGACGGCGCGGGCAGGGGCCGGGAAGATTCACAGCGCCTTGAACGGCGTCCGTATTCCCTCCGCGGCTGTCACCTCTTAGGTCATCGCGCTGATCCCACGAGCGTTACGCCCAATCTGCGTGGCCCGAGTCACACCCCGCAAGCAATCAAAAAGGGTCAAATGCGGACAATCGAGCTCACCGATGGTCTTGACCGAGGCCGTTCCGACGATATGCCGCCTTCTCGCACCACCGGACCCCGCCGGACCCCAGGGGATCCCGCGGGGTCCGGCGGCAGACGGGTCCGAGTCCGGCGCCGTCACGAGGACGCGACACGCTCCGACCGCACCGGCCACGGGGCGGTGTCAGTGCTCGCGCGGGGCGGGCACCACGCGCTCCACCTCGGGATGCACGGTGAGGAGCTGACGCATGGCCGCCTCGGCCGTGGCGCCGTCACCCGTGCCCAGGGCGTCGACGATCCGCGCGTGCTGGGCCAGGGACGTCTCGTTCGGCCGGTCGCAGCCGGTGACGGGGCCGCCGGAGACCTGGAGGGCGGCCGAGACGATGCCCGAGAGGTGCTCCAGCATGCGGTTGCCGGCGATCTGGATGAGCAGCGAGTGGAACTCGGAGTCGGCGCGGGAGAAGGTGAGTGCGTCGCCCTGCGCCATCGCATGACTCATGATCTCGACCATGTCCGAGAGGCGCTGCTGGACGTCCTCGCGCCCGTGCCCGGCGGCGAGCCGGGCGGCGAGAGGCTCGATCGTCCAGCGTAGCTCGCTCAGCTCACGGCGCTGGTCGTCGCGCTGCGGCCCGAAGGCCCGCCACTCGATGATGTCCGGGTCCAGGAGGTTCCAGTCGCTGACGGGACGCACGCGCGTGCCCACGTTCGGACGGGCGCTGACCAGTCCCTTGGCCTCCAGGACGCGGAGGGACTCACGGACGACGGTGCGGGAGACCTCGAAGCGCTGGCCGATCTCCTCGGGCACGAGCGGGCGGTCCGCGCCCAGATCGCCCGAGACGATCATCTGGCCCAGCTGCTGGACGAGTTGGCCGTGCAGTCCGCGGCCGCGACTGCCCGCGGCACGTCGGCCCGCCCGGCCCAGCTCGGGGTCCACGCCCTCCCAGGCGGGCACGCCGACGCGGTCGGGGGTGGGGGACTCGGCGTAGGGGTACCGGTCGAGTTCGCCCGGGCCGACGAGACCAGAGTCTGCGGAGCGGGCGGCGGTCATCATGGTGTGCGCAAGGGTACTCACGGATCCTTTGTCGGCGCCGTCTCCAACTCCCTTGAGGTCTTTGGTGAAAAGCACACGAAAGGGTGATCGCTCACCGCGTCGCAATTGACGCCTTATCGGAAAGAAATGGGCTTTCTCCGGGGAGTTGTGTACACGACGGGATCGGAAGCGGGCGGACGGTCGTCATCGGACCCTGCTGCGCAGGGTCGTGAGCACATACGCGCAGAGCAGGGCGGTGAGCGACAACGACAGCGCACCGCCCACGGGTTGGGCGACCACCCGGACGACTCCGGCCAGATATCGCTCGCCCCCGAAGGGCCACTCCGGCAAAAAGACCTCCCTCATCCGCAGCTGAATCCCGGCCGCCGCTCGCACACCAGGCCCCTGCAGCGCCTTCTGTACGAGGGGTACGACGACGACGGGTACGGCGAGCACCGCGGCGAGCCCGGCCGTGGTGGACCGGAAGACGCCCGCCGCCAGCACTCCGGCCCAGGCGCACCCGACCACCAGGCCGAACCAACTCGCGCTCAACGAAAGCCAGTCCGCGGGAACCTGCGCGAGCTCCCGTCCGTAGACGAGATAGAGCGCTTCGGCGTCGCAGCCCAGGGTGAGGAAGGCCAGCAGCAGCGCCGTGGCCCCGGAGACGAGGAGCTTCGCGGTCAGCAGCCCCAGCCGGCGAGGCACGGTGCCGCGGTCCGCCGCCAGGGCGGGGTGGCGGAACTCGTCGCCGAAGGACAGCGCGCCCAGCAGTCCCGCACCGAGCGCCGCGGGCGGCAGCGGCAGCTGCGCGGGCCAGGCCGCGAACAGGCGTTCCTGCGGGGTGTGGCCGAGGCGGGCGAGCAGTACGGCGGTGAGCGCGGACACCGCGAGCACGGCACCGCTGGTGCCCCAGCCCGTCCCGATCCCGGCGGCACGGCGGAGTTCGTAGCGGAGGGGGCGGAGGGGGCTGGGGGCGGGGCGGACGGAGATGGGGGGCGGGAGGGGAGACAGGGAGTCCGGTGTGCGCGCTTCCGTGGCGCGTGGGGAGCCGGCCTTGTGCTGCGCGCCGTCGGCGTCGCGGGGATGCGTGGAGGCTGCGCGGGGCGCGCGGCCGGTCGTGGCCGCCGGGGCGTGCGAGGGATGTGTGGCGGTGGGTGCTTGGGTTTCCTCCGGGGCTTGTGCGGGGGTCGGCGCGTGGGCGTCTTGTGGTGCGTCGGCCGGCGTCTGGGGTGCATGGGGGGCTTGCGATGAAAGTGGCGTCGCGGGCGTGTGACGGTCGGGCGGTGCGGTGACGGGGGAGGGTGCGATGGGCGGAGTCGCGCGGTCGGGTTCGGGGCTGTCACCGGTCGTCCGAGCCGCCGCCGCGGAATCAGCGGTATGGCCGTCGTAGGCGTCGGCCTCCGGTCCCCCCGCGCAATGCGTGTCGCCCGGCAGCATCGTCGACGCCGCGGTCGGTGATGCGTCCGTGGCGGACCGGCCGTCGGCGGCTCGCGGTTGATCTGCCGCCCGTGACTCCGCGGGGTGCGCCTGAGCCGACTCGGCACCGCCCTGGAGGGGCTGCGGGCGATCCGCTGCCGCCGTTTCACCGGAGACCAGCGGCCACTCCCCCGGCGCACCCGACTTCCTCGGCCGATCCGCAGTCAGCCCGTCGTCGTGAACCGTCGGCCGCTCTCGCGCCGGCGCGTCGTCAGGGTTCCTCGGCCGCGCCCCTCCCGCTGCCCCTCCGAGCGCCTCGGACCACTCCATCAACAGCGCGTCCTCAGGGTTGCGCGGCCGGCCGACCACACGCGGCCCCTCGAACACCTCCGACCGTTCCGGCACCACCTGGTCGGCAAGTACCTCCGGTCGACTCGCCATCGGCGGCTCGTCGACGGCTTCGGGGCGCTCCTCCCGTGCCGTCTCGCCAACGGTGCGGTGGCCGTTCAGCGGAAACGCTTCAGCACCGGGTCCCATGTCGCCCGTCTCGTCGGCGAGTTGGTGGACGAGGATGCCGTGCCGAAAGGCGATCTCACCGACGGCGGCGGTGGTACTGCCATACACCGAGAGACGGTTGCCCTCCTCTCGTACGACCTCGACGGAGCGCTGGGCCGCCCGGGCCTCCTTGGTCAGCAGAGCCGCGAGACGGGCCGCGTGCGGGCTCCGGACGGCCACGCGGGGGCGCAGCCGGGTGCGGGCGAAACCGGCGGCTTCCTGGTCGGCGACGAGCCTGCCGCTCTCCAGGGTGACGACCCGGTCGGCGGTGCGTGCGGCTTCCTTCGGGTCGGCCGTGGTGAGCAGAACCGTCCCGCCCTGGCTCGCGTGGGCCCGAAGCACGCCGTGCAACCAGCGGCCCTCGCGAGCGGACAGCCCCTGCGTGGGGTCGTCCAGCACGAGTGTGTGCGGGTCGGACAGGAGGGCGCAGGCCAGCCCGAACCGACGGTCCATGCCGCGCGACAGGGTGCCCAGTCGCTCCTCGCGCAGGCTGACCAGGCCGACCACTTCGAGAACCTGGTCGGCGCGGCGGGCCGGGACGCCCGCGGCGGCGCACAGCATGCGCAGATGTCCCCGGACCGTGCGCGCCGGATGCCCGGGTACGTCGCCGAGGAGCACGCCGACTTCGCGCGCGGGGTGGGCGATGCGGTGGAGGGGCCGGCCTCTGAAGTAGGTGATCCCACGGCCTTGTTGGAGTTCGAGCATCAGACGTAGCGCCGTGGTCTTGCCGGCGCCCGGCGCTCCGAGGAGCACGGTGACATGACCCGCGGGCGCCTCGAAGGAGACGTCGTCGAGGGCGGGCGGGTGCGCCTTGCGGGGATTGCTGGTCAGTCCGAAGGCTTGGATCACCTGCAGCAAGATAGCGTGCTGTGTCCTATTTTTCGCGTATAACCCGATCTGTTCCGTATGAGGTGCCCGCAAATGTCCGACCCTTGTTCGCGGTTCCCCGGTTCAGGTCGGCTCGCGATCCGACCCCACACCTCCCCCACGCCTTCGCGGCAAAAGCGGTGTCACACCTCGGGGCGCAGCATCGGGGGGTTGAGAAGAGTGGCGCCGCCGGCACGGAAGAGCTGGGCCGGGCGGCCCCCCTGGCGGGTGGTCGTGCCACCGGTGGGAACGAGGAAGCCGGGAGTGCCGGTCACCTTGCGGTGGAAGTTGCGCGGATCGAGGGCCACGCCCCAGACGGCCTCGTAGACGCGGCGCAGCTCGCCGACGGTGAACTCGGGCGGGCAGAATGCGGTGGCCAGCGACGAGTACTCGATCTTGGATCGGGCCCGCTCCACCCCGTCGGCCAGGATCTGGTGGTGGTCGAAGGCGAGCGGTGCCATGGGCTCGCCGTCACGGCCGTATCCACCCTGCTGCAACAGTTCCTCGACCGGCGCCCAGCGGGCGTTGCTGGCGTCGCCGCCCGCCCGAGGAGCGGGCAGATCGGGGGCGAGGGCGAGGTGGGCGACGCTGACCACGCGCATGCGCGGGTCGCGCTTGGGGTCGCCGTAGGTCGCGAGCTGCTCCAGGTGGGCGCCGTTGTCCTGGGCGGGGACGGAGGGGTCGTGGGCGTGCAGCCCGGTCTCCTCGGCGAGCTCGCGCGCCGCAGCCTGTGCCAGATCCTCGTCGGCCCGTACGAAACCGCCGGGCAGTGCCCAGCGCCCCTGGAAGGGAGGCTCGCCCCTGCGCACCGCCAGCGCGCACAGGGCATGGCGGCGCACGGTCAGCACGACCAGGTCCACGGTGACGGCGAAGGGCGGAAAGGCTGACGGGTCGTAGGGCATGCGGCGATCATAGTCGTCTGCCTGACGATAAACACTCCCCTCATCGGTGGCATCGACGGCTGATCCACTTCGTCGCGGTATGAGACCTCCGGGTCGGCACGCGCTCTTGGTGCCGGTCACGTCGTACAAGGTCACGCTCCCAATTGCAGACCGTCCGCCGCCTCCTCGACCATGGCGAGCCCGAGTCGGCTGACCCGTACCGAGAAGGGGCCGCCCGCGATCCGCAGCCCGGTCAGGCCGATCTCGCCGAGAGGCGGGCCGGGCACGGGGCGCAGGGTCACGGTCCCGGCCGGAACATCGGGGCGGATGCCCACGAGGGCGGTCAGGAGCAGCACCCCGGAGGCGGCCGCCATGGCTGCCGGACGGCAGGCCGCCGGGTGGGGAACGGGGACGCTCCAGCCTGAGCGCTGCTCCCCTGCGTACATCTCGGGCAGCCGGTACCCGAAGTGCTCGGCAGCCGCCAGTACACCCCGCAGCAGGCTGCTCGCCTCCTTCTCAAAACCCGCGGCGGCCAGGCCCGCGACGGCGAGCGCCGTCTCCGGGACACGTACGGCTCCGGAGCGGTGGCCGAACGGGTTGTGTCCGGCCTCCTTCCTACCCAGGCCGCGCAGTCCCCAGCCCGAGTCCAGGGCGGGGCCTCCGAGCAGCCGGGCGAGTTGTTCGGTCCGCACCCTGTCGAGCAGGCCCGGGGCGAGTTCGCCCCCACCGAGCAGGCCGGTGTCGAGGAGGTGGACGGCGGTGGCGCCGAGGTGCGGAAGGAGGTGCCCGCCCGGGGTCCGGGCAGCCACCGGGCGGCCTCCCCCCGGGGTCTCGATCCAGAAGTCCTGGCGGAACGCGTCGCGCAGTGCTCGTGCCCATTGCCGCAGTTCGACGCCGCCCGGTCTGCCGTAGGCGTCGAGGAGGTCGGCGCCGAGCAGTGCCGCGCGGTGTGCGTGGGCCTGCGTCTCACAGCGGGCGGGGCCGCCCGGCTGTGGGTCGCACAGGTACGTGCCGTCGCCCACCGTGGCCCGCAGCCAGGCCAGACACCGCTCGGCCGTGGGCAGCAGCTCCTCGGTGTCCTGCTCCGGGAGCCCCCAGCGGCGGGCCTCCGCGAGCAGGGCGGGGAACAGCAGTGTGGCCTCCGTACCCGTGCAGCCCGGCGCCAGATACCGGCCGGCGTCGCGTCTCGGTCCGGGGATCAGGCCTTCCCGCGGCCCCGGGTCCGGGACTTGGGTGTGCGCGAGGGCGCGCAGGGTGCCCGCGGCGAGACGCGTACCGAGGGGCAGTGTCATCCGGGCGGCGGCGAGCGCCTCGGCCGGTGCCATGCCGCAGCGCCAGGGCACCCCTGCCGCGAGATAGGTGTCCGAGGGGCGGGCCGGGTCACGCAGGAGCAAGGCCTGGAGGTCCTCGACGCTCGTCCGCATGAGCGCCGGAACTCTGGGATCGTCACCTGCCGCCCGGGCGTGGGCCAGAGGGCTCGACGCGGCGCGCCCCACGGCCCACGGCGGTCCCGCTGCGTCCTGTCGCACCCGCAGTTCCACACTCGCCGTGCCGCCCGGCGGCAGCTCGAACTCCCAGCGCAGCAGCCCCGCCGAGGCCAGGGCGTCCGCGGGCGACGGCTCGGCCGTGACGGAGGACTTCGCGCCGGCACGGGCCCAGCGCAGACCCGAGTCGTGGACGCTGGCCGACGCCTCGGGGCCCGCGCTGCCGGAGGCGATGGCACCCAGGTCGGCAAGGTCCGTGCCGAGGGCCACCTCGACCGGCAGACGCAGGGAACGGGAAGCGGAACTGTGGAAGGTGATCCGCTCGGTTCCGTCCGCGTGCCGGATCCGCTCGACGACCACGTCCGGGTCCGGGCCGATGCCCGGGGTGGCCCGCAGCGTCCCCACGAAGCGCGCCTGGTCAGCCGCGATCATCCTGGCCTGCACGGCGAGCGGCTCGCGTCCGGCCACCCTGACCTGGCAGCGCGAGAGCAACCGCCGGCCGCCCCGGTAGAACCCCTCCAGCCCCTGCCCGGTCAGCTGTCCCTGATCCGTGGAGATGACGAGGCCCGGCAGGGCGACGCAGATCAGGGTCGCGTGGGTGGGCGGGATGTCGGCGGGGTGGCGTGGGGGCGGGAGCGGGGCGCGTGCGCCGGCCGCTTGTGCTGAGAAAGCGGGTGGTCGGCGGGGCGGGCCGGCGGACGTCGGCGACGGCGACGGCGACGGCGACGGCGACGGCGACGGCGACCAGGCTTGCGGGGTCGAGGGGCGTGCCGGTTCGCCCGTGCCTTCCGGCCGTGAAGAGCTGGTGCCGCCCGGTGGGAGGGGTGCGGGACTGCCCGGGGTTGGGCAGTCGGCGACGGTGGAAGGCGGAGTCGGCTGATGCATCGGGCGATTTCTTCTGCGCTCTGTGCGCCTCGGCCGCACTCGGCGCCAGGCGGAGGGACAACTGACGTGCGGCGGCCCGGCCCGTCCGGGCGATCCGCCACACAGGTGAACGGAACGGGACTCTTCCTGGTCACGCCTCCCTTCGGGGGAGCCGACCAAATGGCCGTCACACGGAAGGGCTCCTGTGCCCTTCGTGCCGGTCCGTCGTCGCCGCAGGAGTGACAGCGGGCCGCCCGCGACACATCGGGCCCACGGGATCAGGATTTGGGCCCACGGAGCGAAGCGTCGGGCCCACGGGGTCCGAGGTCCTGGACACCACCCGATCCGGTGGACGCCAGGTGCCGAGCCACCGTGGCTCATACGTCCCCCGCGGTGCCGTCACTGCCGGATCGGGCGCCTCCCGATGCGGTGTCTCCACGCCGCTTCTCGCCCTTCTCCCCCGCTCGCGTGCGGGAGCCGCTCGGTTTTCCGGAACCGGGGCGTGGACGACCCGCGGCGGGGGTGCGCGGATGCCTGCGGCCCGTCCGGGGCGGCCGGTCCTCCTCTCCTTCCGGTCGGAGACGGCCGGCGGCGCCCTCGGTGGGTCGTACACGGCGCCTTCGGCGGGGGCCGGGCTCCGAGGCACACGGCCGAGTCGGGGCGACGGCCTCCTTGCTTCCGGTCTCGCCTTCGGACTCCTGCCCGGTCTCCTCTTCGGGCCCGGCGTCAGCGCGGCCCGCGCGTTCAGCTCGCAGGCAGCGGCGAATCGCCTCGGGGTCCAGGCCTTCGTTGCAGGCCTGGTGGAGGAGGCGGGCGAAGAGGTAGTCCGGGTCCGCGCCGAGCGCCATCGCCAGGGCCTCCCTGGCTTCCAGGTCGTCGCCGGTCGACCAGGCGACCCAGCCCGCCAGGGTGAGCGGCGCGGCGGCGTGTTCGCCGTACGGTCCGACGCAGCGGCGGGCCAGGGCACGCCACAGGCGCAGGGCCGGACCTGCTTCGTCTTCCTCCATCCACGCGGCGGCCCGGTCCCGCGTCGTACGGTCCTGCAGGCCGAGGATGAGCCTTGCCGCCTCCTCGTGCGTGAGCAGTCCGTCGTCGCGGAGGTCCAACGGGAGCGTGCCGGACACGGGCGGCGCGGCGGCGAACCGGCTCAGGGCCTGTTCGGCGAGGGCGAGGGTTTCCCGGGCCACGTCGGCACGGGTCGCATCGTCGAGGATCCGGGGCACCATGGCCATGCCGACGGTGTCCAGGGCGATCTCCTGCTCCAGCGCGGCGGAGATCTCCCAGGGGAGCAGCCTGGCCCGCAACTCACGCAGCGTGCCGCGCACCTGGACACCGGCGTAGGTGGCCGCGGCCGCCAGTACGGAGGTGCCGGGCAGGCCCATCGGCGCTCCGTCGTCCGGGCAGCATCCCTTGCTCGGGCAGCAGTACGACCAGAATCGACCGTCCGAGATGCACAGTGCCTCGACGACCGGTACGTCGAGGTGGCCGCACTCGGTGCGCAGCAGTTGGGCGAGCGGGCGCAGACGCCGCATGACGTCCTGGCCGGACTCGCCCCGCGCCGGTTCCGAGCAGACGTAGGCGACCATCTGCTCGGGCCGGGCGCCCCTGCGCTCGCTGCCGGACACCAGGCCTTGTGCCAGCTGCCGGGCGGCCGATTCCCAGTCGTCCGCGCTCGTGGGGATGCCGAGCCGGGCACGGCCGCCGAACCGGCCGCGTCCGCCATGATCGTGGAGGGCTACCAGCACGATGCTGTCCTCGGGGCGGTACCCGAGCAGATACGGCAGCGCGTCGGCCAGTTCGGCCGGGGTGCGCAGGGTGACCTGGTTCTCGTGCACGGCCTGCGGGCCCGGCAGGACCGGCCCGACGCCCGCGACGTTCCGGGGGTCGGCCCCATGCCCGGTGTCCGCGGCACGCCGGGCGTCAGGCCCGTGTCCGGCGCCCTCGACGTGCCCGTTGTGCGCGTCGTGTACGTCACGTCCCGCGATGTCGCCGTTTTCGGAGGGTCCAGTGGTTTCGCCGTGATTCGTCATGCGGAGACGATCTCGCGGACGCCAAGATTCCGCTTGAGCCTGTGGATAAGTCCGATCAAGGACACGACAACCGGGCCGCCGAGCCCGCTCTCCGTGCCACGGGCGCCCGGATGTCAGTCCCGTCCTGTTGGATGGAACGCATGGAGCACACGAGCAACGCGGACCTCCGGGCACAGGCCGACTCCGTCCTCGCCCGTCTCGTCGGGGACGCCACGGGCACGGCCCGGCTGCGGGAGGACCAGTGGCGGGCGATCGAGGCGCTGGTCGCCGACCGGCGCCGGGCCCTGGTCGTCCAGCGCACGGGCTGGGGCAAGTCCGCGGTCTACTTCGTGGCGACCTCGCTGCTGCGGAGCCGGGGCAGCGGGCCCACGGTGATCGTCTCGCCGCTCCTCGCGCTGATGCGCAACCAGGTGGAGGCCGCCGCCCGCGCCGGAATCCACGCCCGCACCATCAACTCCTCCAACACCGAGGAGTGGGACACCATCCAGGCGGAGATCGCGGCCGGCGACGTCGACGTCCTGCTCGTGAGCCCGGAGCGCCTGAACAACCCTGACTTCCGCGACCAGGTCCTGCCCAAGCTGGCCGCCGCGACCGGACTGCTCGTCGTGGACGAGGCGCACTGCATCTCCGACTGGGGCCACGACTTCCGCCCCGACTACCGGCGGCTGCGCACCATGCTCACCGACCTGCCGCCGGGCGTGCCCGTACTGGCCACCACCGCCACGGCCAACGCCCGCGTGACCGCCGATGTCGCGGAGCAGCTCGGCACCGGCGGCGCGTCGGACGCGCTGGTGCTGCGCGGCCCGCTGGACCGGGAGAGCCTGAGCCTGGCCGTGCTGCGGCTGCCGGACGCCGCGCACCGCATGGCGTGGCTCGCCGATCACCTCGACGAGCTGCCGGGCTCCGGGATCGTCTACACGCTCACGGTCGCCGCCGCCGAGGAGGTCACCGCCTTCCTCCGGCAACGCGGGCACACCGTCGCGTCGTACACGGGAAAGACGGAGAACGCCGAGCGGCAGCAGGCGGAGGAGGACCTCCTCGCCAACCGGGTCAAGGCCCTGGTGGCCACCTCGGCACTCGGTATGGGCTTCGACAAGCCCGACCTCGGTTTCGTGGTGCACCTCGGCTCGCCCTCCTCCCCCATCGCCTACTACCAGCAGGTGGGCCGCGCCGGGCGCGGCGTCGAGCACGCCGAGGTGCTGCTCCTGCCGGGCAAGGAGGACGAGGCGATCTGGGAGTACTTCGCCTCGCTCGCCTTCCCGTCCGAGGACCTGGTGCGCCGCACGCTCGATGTCCTGGGCCGGGCGGACGGTCCCCTGTCGCTGCCCGCCCTGGAACCTCTGGTGGAGCTGCGTCGTTCACGTCTGGAGACCATGCTGAAGGTCCTCGACGTGGACGGGGCGGTTCGGCGCGTCAAGGGCGGCTGGGTCGCGACCGGACAGCCGTGGGCATACGAGGCCGAGCGGTACGAGTGGGTGGCGCGGCAGCGGAAGACCGAGCAGCAGGCGATGCGCGCGTACGCGTCCACGACGGACTGCCGCATGGAATTCCTCCAGCGGCAGTTGGACGACGAGGGTGCCAAGCCCTGCGGGCGCTGCGACAACTGCGCGGGGGCGCGCTTCTCGGCGGACGCGTCCACGGCCGCGCTGGACGCCGCGCGGATCGATCTGGGCCGGGCGGGCGTGGAGGTGGAGCCGCGCCGCATGTGGCCGACGGGCCTACCGGCGATCGGCATTGATCTCAAGGGCCGCATTCCGGCCGGTGAACAGGCTTCGCCGGGACGTGCGTTGGGGCGACTGTCGGACATCGGCTGGGGAAACCGTCTGCGCCCGATGTTCGCGCCGCAGGCGCCGGACGCACCGGTGCCCGACGATGTGGCGCAGGCCGTGGTGGGCGTGTTGGCCGACTGGGCCAAGGGGCCCGGCGGCTGGGCCTCCGGCGCGGACGACGCGCAGCCCCGTCCGGTGGGCGTGGTCACCATCGCCTCGCGCACGAGGCCGCGACTGATCCATTCCCTGGGGGCGCGCATCGCGGAGATCGGCCGGCTGCCGCTGCTCGGCTCCGTGGACTACGCCGGTGAGGTGTCGCGGGTCTCGCGCAGCAACAGCGCGCAGCGGCTGAAGGCGCTCGACGGCGCGTTGACCGTCCCGCCGTCCCTCGTCACCGCGCTCTCCGAGGCCCGCGGGCCCGTGCTGCTCGTGGACGACTTCACCGAGACCGGCTGGACCCTGGCCGTCGCGGCCCGCCTGCTCAGGAAGTCCGGGGCGCAGGGGGTGTTGCCGCTGGTCCTGGCGGTCCAGGGTTGATCCCGTGCCGCGCGTCGGCGCCGCCCCGCAACCTGCGGACGAACGTGTCCCGCTCGAACGTCTCATGTGTCCTGAGGCGCCACACTGGGGAGGGATATAAGCCACGCACCACCAGATAACAGTCGGTGGCCCCAATTGCTCGTTGCCGCATCCAAGTTCGACAGGAAGAATTGAGGTCCGCTCCCCGCACGGCTTGTCCGTGATCCGGTTGGGCTCTGCTGCGGTGCGCGTCCCCTGAATCCGACCCCGCCCGCAGTATGGGCGCGTAGCCGAAGGGAGGAACGTGACCTTCGGATTCGCTCCGTCCTCGGCGGCATCGTTGTCGATGTCCGCGTCCGCCGTTTCCGCCAGCCGCCTGCTTGAGCCCGCCGAGTGGGCCGCCGCCGGGATCCCGCTGCTGCGCAACCCCCGTGAGGTCGTCAGCGGCCTGCACACCCGGCACCTTCCCCGGCCCGCGACCGCGGTCGTGGCCGTACTCGATCCCGAAGAACGACTGTTGGCCAGCGCGTCGTTCACCCGCCGCACCGCGCCGGCCGACGGCTGGATGTTCCGCAACGCGCTGCTCGCCCAACTGCGCCGGGTCATTCCGCACGATCTGCGGCGCCGCACACCGATCCGCACCGCCGTACTGCTCTACTGCCGCGAGGGGGACGCGCGTTGGACGGAGGAGGACGGGGCGTGGATGTGGGGGCTGCGTGACGCCTGCACGCTGCACGGGCTGCGCTGCGGGGCGTACATCACGCTGACCCATGACGGCTGGCAGGTGCTCGGCGAGGGCCGGGGCGGCCGCCGCCCGAACGTGGACTCGGCACCGGAGCCCTTCTCCACCTCGGAGGCCCCGCCCCCGCCGCTGCGCACCGGCGGCGCCGCCTCGGACGTCCTGCGCCGCGTGGCGGCCCGCTGACGATCGCCCACGTGCGCTCACCCCGGCCCGGACGACCGTCCCAGCCGGGTGAGGGCATGCGTCACCGCGGACCCGAAGCCGACACACCGGCCGGAGTGCGCCGAAGCAACGCCCCGCCCCTCCGGACAGCCTGGCCGGGCAGGTTCCTGCGACGCCGTCGATCGCGACTGAGCACGCGGCGGCCGCGGCACGTACACAAGGTCATGGGGTACGACCCCGGGCCCTGACTCTCGACAACGGCGCCGGGACCAGGGCCGGTCGCACACGGCGACCGAGCGGCAGCCCGCCGCACGACCGCCGCTCCGCACCGGAGAACGGCTCCCGCACTTTGTGCGGGCATGCCAAAGGTCCCACCGTGCTGGTGCCGCCGTGGCGGCGCCTTCGTCACCCCCGGTGCCCCCGGAGGTGCCGGACACGGCTCAGACGCCCGCGCCCAGCACCGAGTTGATCTGCTGCGGGTCGCCGCAGACGATCAGCAGTGCACCGGCCCGGGTGTGGGCCAGCGGGAGGGTGGTGGCGGCAGCGGCGTCGGGACCGCCGTTGACGGCGACCACGACCACGGGACGGGACGCGGCACGGGAGGCCATGTCGGCGCCCGTGTAGAACACGTCGTCGCCCGCCTCGTGCTGCGCCCAGTAGGCGGCTTCACCGAAGGACAGCTCGTGGGTGGCCCACGGATGCTGTTCGCCGGTGGTGATCACCAACACGTCACCGGGGGCACGGCCGGACTCCAGAAGCAGGTCCACTGCTTCCTCGGCGGCGTCGAGCGCGCCCTCGGCCGAGGCCGGGATCAGCTGAATCTGCGGGCCCGCCGCGGCTGCGGCAGGAGCGGCCGGGCCCGTCGGGTCCGGCTTGGTCGCGGCCACGTCCCGCGCAACCCGTTGCACCGGTGCCGTCGGCCGCGGGGGGCCTGGACGACCGGGGCGCACGGGAGCCGCGGGGCGGGGGCCGGGTACGGGACGAGGGGTCGGCGCGGTACGGCCACTGGCCGAAGTGGCGCGGGGACCCTGGGCACTCTCGTGAATCTGAGGCTCCTCGGGAATGAGAGGCATGAGCTGTTATTTATCAAACGTTGGTGCGGCTCGCGTGACCGGGTGGCACAACAGTGCGAGCGGAGTCGTCAGAAATCGAAGCCGAGCTGGCCCTCGATCTCCGGAACGCTTCCGTCCGCCCAGCTACGGACCTTCTTGAGGTGCCGCCACTGGGGCAGCGCATCAAGATACGCCCACGACAAGCGGTGGTACGGGGTGGGGCCCCGCTCCTCCAGTGCGGCCTTGTGCACGGGCGAGGGATACCCGGCATTGTCCGCAAAACCGAAGTCTGCATGGTCGATACCCAGTTCGGCCATCATTTTGTCGCGCTGAACCTTGGCGAGCACCGAGGCCGCCGCCACCACGACGCACGACCTGTCGCCCTTGATCACCGTTCGGACCTTCCAGGGGGCACCGAGGTAGTCGTGCTTCCCGTCGAGGATCACCACGTCCGGGCGGACCGGCAGGGCATCCAGGGCGCGCATTGCCGCGAGTCGCAGCGCCGCCGTCATCCCCAGGTCGTCGATCTCCTCCGGAGAGGCATGACCCAGGGCGTAGGCCGTCACCCACTTGCGCAGTTCCTCGGCCAGCTGCGTCCGCCGCCTGACGGTGAGCAGCTTGGAGTCGGTGAGTCCCTCGGGGGGCCTGCGAAGACCGGTGACCGCCGCGCAGACGGTGACGGGGCCGGCCCACGCACCCCGCCCCACCTCGTCGACACCGGCGATGACCTTCGCTCCGGTCGTGGCGCGAAGGGAGCGCTCGACGGTGTGAGTAGGTGGTTCGTACGGCATGGCGCCCTTAGCCTACGCCGCCGCGATCCCCGAGCGACACCCCGGCTTGCCCGACCGGTCCCGGGGTCGTCGCACGGCTCGTTCACGGGCGGACGGGGCGCAGCAGCGGCACCATCAACTGGTCGATCAGCCCTTCGAGATCGCGATCGCTCCATTCACTGGCGCACATCTTGCTGCGGTACATCATCATCGCCGGAATGGCGTCGAAGACATAGCCGTTCGCGGCGTCGGAGCGGACCTCTCCTCGGTCTATCCCGCGCGTGATGACCTCGCGCAGGAGCTTGATGGTCGGCTCCACGACCCCTTCGAAGATCACACCGTGGAAGCGCTCGGCCTGCATTGGATCGCATTCGTGAATCACCGCGCGGAGCGCGAAACCGGGCCGCGAGAACATCGCCCGGCGCACCTGGCGGCACAGCTCCAGCAGGTCCTCGCGCACGGTCCCGAGATCGGGTGCCTCCTCCAGACGCGGCAGTCCGGCCTGCAGGGCGTCGGCGACGAGGTCCTCCTTGGACGGCCAGCGGCGATAGACCGCCGCCTTGCCGGTCTGGGCGCCGGCGGCGACACCCTCCATCGTGAGGCCCTTCCAGCCGACGGTGCTGAGCTGCTCCAGGGCGGCATCCAGGATCGCGCGTTCGAGTACGGCGCCGCGCCGGCGAAGGGAGGCCGTCGGAGCGGGCGCGGCCGTCCAGCGCGAGGTAACCATCTGACGTTCTCCAGCGGAACAGGGGGAAGCGGGGATTCCAAGGCGAGGGGCACGTCGCGCGGCAGCAAGGGGGACGCGACACACGACGGCCAGTTAAGTGAACGCTTGCGTTCTCTGTTGGGGACTCACTACCTTTGACGGGACAGTGAACGCGAGCGTTCACTAACTCCTTTGTGGGGGACCATAGTGACAACCTCTCAGCTGATCCAAGACGAGAAACCACGCACGGCCCGCCGGGAAGGACACCCCGGCATCGCGCTCACCGTCATCGCGGCCTGCCAACTCATGGTGGTACTGGACGCGACGATTGTGAACATCGCACTCCCGCACATTCAAGACGCGCTCAAGTTCAGCACGACGGACCTCACATGGGTGGTCAGCGCCTACACCCTCACCTTCGGAGGCCTGCTCCTGCTCGGTGCGCGAGCCGGTGACATCCTCGGTCGGCGCCGGGTGTTCATGAGCGGCATCCTGCTGTTCACCTTCGCCTCGCTGCTCGGCGGGCTGGCCCAGGAACCCTGGCAACTCCTCGCCGCACGCGCCCTGCAGGGCGTGGGAGGCGCGATAGCGTCCCCGGCCTCGCTGGCGCTCATCGCCACCACCTTCCCCGAAGGCCCGGAACGGAACCGGGCCTTCGGCGTCTTCGCGGCCGTGTCCGCGGGCGGTGGAGCCATCGGCCTGCTCGCCGGCGGCATGCTCACCGACTGGCTCGACTGGCGCTGGGTGCTCTTCGTCAACGTGCCCATCGGCATCCTCATCGCCACGCTCACGCCGCTCTACATCAACGAGTCCGAGCGGCACCCCGGGCGGTTCGACATCGCGGGCGCCCTGACCTCCACCCTGGGCATGGCCTCGCTCGTGTACGGCTTCATCCGGGCCTCCGAGGACGGCTGGCGCGACAGCCTGACCCTCGGATCCTTCGGCGCCGCGGTGGTCCTGCTGCTGGCCTTCGTGTTCATCGAGAAACGGGCCAAGGAGCCGATCACCCCGCTGAAGATGTTCGCCGACCGCAACCGGTCCGGCACCTACGTGATCATGCTGAGCCTGGCCGCCGCGATGTTCGGCATGTTCTTCTACATCGTCCTGTTCGTGCAGAACGTGCTGGGCTACAGCCCGATCAAGGCCGGTGTGGCCTTCCTTCCGGTCACGGCCGCGATCGCCGTCGGCGCGGGTCTGTCGCAGCGGTTCCTGCCCACGCTCGGCCCCAAGCCGTTCATGATGGCCGGCTCGGCGCTCGTCGTGGTCGGGCTCACCTGGCAGGCCTTCATCACGCCCGACAGCTCCTACGTCGGCGGAGTGCTCGGCCCGATGCTGGTGTTCGGGTTCGGCATGGGCCTGAACTTCGTGACGGTGACCGTGACGGCGGTCTCGGGTGTCGCCCAGCACGAGGCGGGTGCGGCGTCCGGCCTGCTCAACGCCACGCAGCAGGTGGGCGGTTCGCTGGGGCTGTCCATCCTGACCACGGTCTTCGGCACGGCCAGCAGGGACGAGGCGAAGACGCAGCTGCCGAAGTTCCTGGCCAACGGCACGCCGGAGCAGAAGGCGGAGTTCGCCAAGACGCACCAACTGCCCGCGCCCTGGGGGCACGAGGTGCTCGCCCACGGCATCTCTACAGCATTCATCCCGGCCGCCGCGATGGCCGTACTCGCCCTGACCACCGCCTGGCTGGTGATCAAGGTCCGCAAGAGCGACCTCGAAGCGCTCGCCGGGTCGGTGGGCGCGGGAATCGGCTGACCCGACCGGGTCCGCGCAGAACCGCGGACGGCCGGATCGTGCCCCGAGGGCAGCCAGCGGGGGCAACGGTCCGGCCATCCGCACGTCGGCCACCAAGACCGACCGCAAGACAACCGACAGCCGCAACCACAGTGGTGACGCCACCCTCACCAGCACCAGCACCAGAACCAGGACCAGGAACGACATCACCACACCCCCTGCCCCGAGCGAACCCTCTCCCCTGCGCGCGCCACCCACGGGCCGCACAGCCGATGCACGAAAAACGGGCAACTATCACGCAGAGTTCCCGACGGACACGGAGAGTTTCAAAGGCGTGGCGAGCAGCCCACCTTCGGCAGAGCGAGCGTCATCCGCCCGCAGCCACCCAGCCCGGCAGCGCCTCGGTCCGCTCCACCCACTCGGTGGGCGGCGTCCCGGCCTTGCCGGCCGCGAGCACGCCGCCCACGATCGCGCAGGTGGTGTCCACGTCACCGCCGACCTGGGAGGTCGTCCAGAACGCCGTCTCGTAGTCACCGAGGGCGCGTGCGGCCGACCAGAGGGCGAAGGGGACGGTGTCATGGGCGCTCGTACGCCGACCGCAGCCCAGGACGGCCGCGACGGTGCCGGCGTCGCCGTAGTCGAGCATGTCCCGGGCGCGTCGCAGGCCCGCGCCCACGGCGCTCTTCGGCACCAGCGCGACGACCCCGTCGAGGAGAGCCTCGGCGCTCGGCGGGCCACCGGGGGCCGCGGCCAGCGCGGCGGCCGCGGCGACGGCCATGGCGCCGACGACGGCCTCGCGGTGCTGGTGCGTGGGGTACGCCGAGATTTCCGCCTGGTGGGTCGCCTGCTCCGGGTCGTCCGCGTACCAGGCGCCCAGCGGCGCGATCCGCATCGCGGCACCGTTGCCCCAGGACCCCTGGCCCTTGAACAGGGCGGAGGCCAGCTCACGCCAGTCGCCGCCTTCCCGGACGAGCCGCAGCAGCCGGTTGACCGCCGGGCCGTAGCCCCGGTCGAAGTCGTGGTGCTCGGCGAACGAGAGGGCCAGCGCGTCCTGGTCGATGCGGTGGTGGGCGGCCAGGACGGCGACCACGGAACAGGCCATTTCCGTGTCGTCCGTCCACTGCCAGGAGCCGGACGGCAGCTCGCGCCGCTTCAGCAGCGGGTAGTTCGCCGGGACGAAGAACTGGGAGCCGAGCGCGTCGCCCACCGAGAGGCCGCGCAGGCTGGACAGGGCGCGCTCCAGGCGCCCTAGAGAAGAGGAGTCAGAGGAAGAGGAGTCAACGGTCATCGCCCTGCCACTCTATCCGGTGACCCAGTACGGCACCGGGTCCCGCCAGCGCTCGAAGGGCCGGTCGAGCGTGTACTTGCCGTCCTCCCCGAGAACGAGCATGCGCATCTCGGCGTTCCCGGGGTTGGACAGCGACTCGAATTCGGCGACCGTCCAGTGGAACCAGCGCATGCAGAACAGCCGCATGGCCAGGCCATGGGTCACCAGCAGCACGTTCGGCGGGTGGTCGGGGGCTTCGAAGCTGCGGAAGAGGCTCTCCAGGAAGCCGCCGACCCGGTCGTACACGTCGGCGCCGGACTCTCCCTGCGGGAAGCGGAAGAAGAAGTGCCCGTACGCGTCCCGGTAGGCCTTCTGGAGGCGTACGTCGTCGCGGTCCTGCCAGTTTCCCCAGTCCTGCTCGCGCAGCCGGGGCTCCTCGCGCACCCGTATGAGGTCGGGGTCGAGGTGGAAGGCGCGGAAGGTCTCGTGCGTGCGTCGGTACGGGGAGACGTACACGCTGACGCGCTCCTGCCCGAAGATCTCCCGGATCCGCTTGCCGGTCTCCTCCGCCTGCTGCAAGCCCCGCTCGGTGAGGGCCAGGGCGTGGTCGGGTTCACGCTCGTACACGGAGTCATCAACATTGCCCGTTGATTCGCCGTGCCGGACAAGGACGATGCGCCGTGGTCGTGCCATGCCAAAACCCTAGATCGGGTTACGCCCGATCGAGCACTCGCAAGGGCTTCATACGGCGTACGTCACACGAATCCCGCACCACGGATCACACAAGGGCACACCCTTCACGCCTCCGGACGTCACACCGTCCAGGTCGATTCCAGCTCCACGATGTCCCCCGTGAGGGCGGCGACGTCGGCCTCCGTCTGGGCCCGCAGGGCAAGGCGTTCGATGCGCTCGGTGCGGTATTTGCCGTGCTCGGCGGCCGACCGCCACATCGACAGGACCAGGAACTCGTGCTCGGGTGCCTCGCCGAACATCCCGCGGATCATGCCGGGCGAGCCGGCCATGGCGGGGTTCCAGACCTTCTCCTGCATCAGGGTGAAGTGCTCGACGCGCTCCTCGTGGATGCGGCACAGGGCCACGCGGATCAGGTCGGTGTCGGTGAACCTCGGCTCGAACCCGGTCTTCACGTCGAACCGGTACTCGAACAACTTCACCTGCGCGTCCTTGAACGTGCCGAACTGCGACGTCGCCAGTCGGTCGTGGGAGCGGGCCATGAACGAGTCGTAGAAGGCGCGGCTCTCCCAGAAGGCGAAGATGTGCGCCACGCCCTGCCGCTGCCGGCTCCAGCCCCCGCCCTGTCCCCGAAACCCCGGCTCCCCCAGAAGCCCCGCCCATTTTCGCTGTCCCCGTTCGAAGCCGCGGCGGTCCACCACGGTGCAGCGAATCCACTTGACCAGCACCGCGCCATCGTAAGGCCATGGACCGTGACAGCGGTCACGCTCCGGCGAAGATCACCCGCGCACACTCCCCCGCGTACATGGCACGATGGACAACGAGCCTTGACTTCCAGGAAGTTGGGGCAGAGAGGCCTCTAGGGGGAAGGGGAAGTTGGTGAACGGCTTCAGCAAGGGGATTCGCAAGGTCGAGGTCGCACTGAAGTGGGACCCTAGTCCGGCCGGACAGCCGCCCACCGATCTCGACATCGTCGCCGCGACGTACGTGACGGGCGACCTGTACGGCGCACCGGCCTATCTGGTGCACTTCGACAGCCGTTCGCCGGACGGCACGATCTTCCTCAACCGGGACAGCAAGGACGGCAAGGGCTTCGGCTGGGACGAGGTCATGACGCTCGAACTCGACCGGCTCGACGGCCGGTACGCGCGCGTGGTGGTCGGTGTCGTCATCCAGCAGCGCGAGGCGGAGCGTACGTTCGTCAACGTCCGGAACCCCGCCGTGCGCATCCGAGAGGGCTACGCCGTCCTGGCCGAGGACGAATTCGCCTCGGTGCTCGGGGCGACGGCGGCGACGGTCGGCGAGTTCACGCGGGACGAGTCCGGCGGGTGGGCCTTCCAGTCCGGCGTGTACGGCTACGAGGACGACCCGGCGACCTTCACCCGGCACATGGGCAGGGCTCACCAGCCCTGACGGTCATCCGGTGCACGGGGCGACGATCGCGAGCGTCCGCGCCAGTGCGCCGAGGACCGGTTCCCGGTGGGTGGGTGTGCGCGGTGCCTCGTCCGTGTCGCGCCTCCTGACCCCGCGGTCGGCGAGGACGTACAGCATGCGCAGCGTGCGCATGCTGTTCGACGCCCAGGCCGGGACCGGTCCGGGCTCACCTGTGCGGAAGGCCTCGGAGACGGGGGTCAGCCACTGCTCGGACTGGGCTTCGGTCAGCTCCGGATGGCAGAGGATCCGGGCGAGGGCATAGGCGATGCGGTCGTCCTCCTGCGCGTCGAAGAGGTGGTCGGTGGGGGCCAGCAGGCGGGCCACGGCGCACTCGGCGAGTGGCAGCGGCCGCTGTCCGGGGTGTTCGGCCAGGGCCGCGAGCAGGTCGGCGCCGTGGGCGGCGGCGTGCACCCAGCCGAGCGCGGGATCATGCCCCCGCAGATCCGTCTCGGCGGGGTACCAGTCGCAGAAGGCGCGCCACCACTCCTCCCGCCAGGTTCCCGCCTCGACGATCCGGGCCAGGACGAGCGGCGCGAAGGCGCGGGCCTCGACGGCGGTGTCGGCGAAGTGCCGGGCCACGCTGTCGCCGAGGCCGTACCGCTCGTTCGCGTCGAGGACCGGTATCCAGCGCACGGCGGTCGAGTAGGCCCCGTCGTCGCGCACGGCCGGATCCGGTGAGCGCAGGTCCGCGACCAGTGTGCCGAGCGCCGCGGCACGGGCGGGCCCGGAGAGTTCGCGGATGTCACCGTCGTACCTCTGCGATGTGGTCATGAGCGGAGGCTAGGGCCCAAAGGGGCGAGCGGGGACGGAAAAAAGGGCGCCGACTCGATTCTCTTGATCATGCGTGGAGCCTGCCGCCAAGGCGCCCGCCGCAACGAGCGTCACAGACGCCGAGGGCGGTGGAGCCGGTTTCCCGGCTCCACCGCCCTCAACGGTGGTTCACACCCTGACGGTGCCCGACCTCAGCTGCAGCCGCTGGTCGAGCCGCAGCCCTCGCAGATGTAGCAGGAGCCGGCGCGCTGCATCTTCGTGCCGCAGGAGAAACAGAGCGGGGCGTCGGCCTGGATGCCCAGTTGCATCTCCACCAGCTCGGCGCTGGTGTGGGCCTGCTTCGGGGCGGGCTCGGCCGCCTCGGGCTCGGCCTTCGGCGCGGCGACGGCCTTCAGCTCCTGGGCGCGCGGCGCCGACTGGGCCAGGCCCTCGACGTCGACCTCGTCGTCGATGGACGCCTCGTACGAACCGGTCTCCAGGTGACGCTGACGCTCGTCGGCGGAGTGGATGCCGAGCGCGGAGCGCGTCTCGAAGGGCAGGAAGTCCAGCGCCAGGCGGCGGAAGATGTAGTCGACGATCGACTGCGCCATCCGTACGTCCGGGTCGTCCGTCATACCGGCCGGCTCGAAGCGCATGTTCGTGAACTTCGAGACGTACGTCTCCAGGGGCACGCCGTACTGGAGGCCGACGGAGACGGCGATGGAGAAGGCGTCCATCATGCCCGCGAGGGTCGAGCCCTGCTTGGACATCTTCAGGAAGACCTCGCCCAGACCGTCGTCCGGGTAGGAGTTGGCGGTCATGTAGCCCTCGGCACCGCCGACCGTGAAGGAGGTGGTGATGCCGGGACGACCCTTCGGAAGGCGCTTGCGGACCGGGCGGTACTCGACGACCTTCTCGACCGCGCTGCGGATGGTCTCCTCGGTCTTGGCCGTGACCTCGGCCTTCTCCTTCTCCTTGGTCTTGGCGGAGAGGGGCTGGCCGACCTTGCAGTTGTCGCGGTAGATCGCGAGCGCCTTGACGCCCAGCTTCCAGGCCTCGAAGTAGATCTCCTCGACCTCCTCGACGGTCGCCGTCTCCGGCATGTTGACCGTCTTGGACAGGGCGCCGGAGATCCACGGCTGGATCGCGGCCATCATGCGGACGTGGCCCATCGCGGAGATGGCGCGCTCGCCCATGGCGCAGTCGAACACCTCGTAGTGCGCGGGCTTGAGGCCCGGGGCGTCGATCACATTGCCGTGTTCGGCGATGTGGGCGACGATCGCCTCGATCTGCTCCTCCTGGTAGCCCAGACGGCGCAGGGCCTGCGGGACGGTGCCGTTGACGATCTGCATCGAGCCGCCGCCGACCAGCTTCTTGAACTTGACCAGGGCGAGGTCGGGCTCAAGGCCGGTGGTGTCGCAGGACATCGCGAGACCGATGGTGCCGGTCGGGGCGATGACGGACGCCTGGGAGTTACGGAAACCGTTCTGCTCACCGAGGCGGACGACGTCCTGCCATGCCTCCGTGGCGGCGGCCCAGATCGGCGTGTCCAGGTCGTCCATGCGGACGGCCTTGGTGTTGGCGTCGGCGTGCTGCTTCATGACGCGCTTGTGGGCGTCGGCGTTGCGGGCGTAGCCGTCGTACGCGCCGACGACCGCGGCGAGTTCGGCGGAGCGGCGGTACGACGTGCCGGTCATCAAGGAGGTGATGGCACCGGCGAGGGCGCGGCCGCCGCCGGAGTCGTACGCGTGGCCGGTCGCCATCAGCAGGGCGCCGAGGTTGGCGTAGCCGATGCCGAGCTGGCGGAACGCGCGGGTGTTCTCGCCGATCTTCTGGGTCGGGAAGTCCGCGAAGCAGATGGAGATGTCCATCGCGGTGATGACGAGCTCGACGACCTTGGCGAAGCGCTCGACGTCGAAGGACTGGCTGCCCTTGCCGTCGTCCTTCAGGAACTTCATCAGGTTCAGCGAGGCGAGGTTGCAGGACGTGTTGTCCAGGTGCATGTACTCGCTGCACGGGTTCGAGCCGTTGATACGACCGGACTCCGGGCACGTGTGCCAGTGGTTGATCGTGTCGTCGTACTGGATGCCCGGGTCGGCGCAGGCCCAGGCGGCCTCGGCCATCTTGCGGAACAGGGCCTTGGCGTCGACCTCTTCGATGACCTCGCCGGTCATCCGCGCGCGGAGGCCGAACTTGCCGCCCCGCTCGACCGCCTTCATGAACTCGTCGTTCACACGGACCGAGTTGTTGGCGTTCTGGTACTGGACGGACGTGATGTCGTCGCCGCCCAGGTCCATGTCGAAGCCCGCGTCACGCAGGGCGCGGATCTTCTCCTCCTCCTTGACCTTGGTCTCGATGAAGTCCTCGATGTCCGGGTGGTCGACGTCGAGGATGACCATCTTGGCGGCGCGACGGGTGGCACCGCCCGACTTGATCGTTCCCGCGGAGGCGTCGGCGCCGCGCATGAAGGAGACGGGACCGGAGGCGTTGCCGCCGGAGGAGAGCAGCTCCTTGGAGGAGCGGATACGGGAGAGGTTCAGGCCGGCACCGGAGCCGCCCTTGAAGATCATGCCCTCTTCCTTGTACCAGTCGAGGATCGACTCCATGGAGTCGTCGACGGCCAGGATGAAGCAGGCGGAGACCTGCTGGGGCTGCGGGGTGCCCACGTTGAACCACACGGGGCTGTTGAAGCTGAAGATCTGGTGCAGGAGGGCGTACGCCAACTCGTGCTCGAAGATCTCGGCGTCGGCGGGCGAGGCGAAGTACTTGTAGTCCTCGCCGGCCTTCCGGTACGTCTTCACGATGCGGTCGATCAGCTGCTTGAGGCTGACCTCGCGCTGCGGGGTGCCCACGGCACCACGGAAGTACTTGCTGGTGACGATGTTGACCGCGTTCACCGACCAGAAGTCGGGGAACTCGACGCCACGCTGCTCGAAATTGACCGAGCCGTCGCGCCAGTTGGTCATGACGACGTCACGGCGCTCCCAGGCCACCTCGTCGTACGGATGCACGCCGGGGGTGGTGTGGATGCGCTCGATACGCAGCCCCTTGCTGGCCTTGGTGCCCTTGGACCGGGAACCTCGTGCCGGGCCGCTCGCCGTCTCTGTCATGCCGCCTCCCTGTACGGGCTAAAACGCCCTGAAGTGCCACGATGTTCCCGTGACACGGTGTTCTGTCTTGTGTTGCGGGCACCCTCACACTGAAGCCCGCAACAGGTCTCGATCGCCGCCGTCCGGTCGGAACCGGGGTCTCCACCCGGTTCCCGCCCGCCGGTCAGTCGGCGGCGTGGGCGGGCACGGGGACCTCGCCGGTCCCCCCGCGCCCGCAGTCGTCCTCCTGGCTCCCCGCTCCCGCGTCTTCGTCGTCCACGGCGGGGCCTCGCCTCGCTTCCCGCAGTTCCGCGATGGCGGCCTCGAAGTCCTCCAGCGAGTCGAACGCCCGGTAGACGGAGGCGAATCGCAGATAGGCGACGAGGTCGAGCTCCTGCAACGGGCCGAGTATGGCCAGCCCCACGTCGTGGGTGGTCAGCTCGGCGCTTCCGGTGGCCCGCACCGCCTCCTCGACCCGCTGGCCGAGCTGGGCGAGCGCGTCCTCGGTGACAGGCCGTCCCTGGCATGCCTTGCGCACGCCGTTGATGACCTTGGTACGGCTGAAAGGCTCGGTGACTCCGGACCGCTTCACCACCATGAGCGAACACGTCTCCACGGTCGTGAAACGACGGGAGCAGTCAGGGCACTGGCGGCGCCTGCGGATCGACGTGCCGTCGTCGGTCGTACGGCTGTCGACGACACGGCTGTCGGGGTGCCTGCAGAAGGGGCAGTGCATGATCTCCAACCCTCCTCACAGCAGACTCAACAGCCCCGAGAGACCTCATGGGTCCCTCGAAGCAGCCCCAAGCATAGGCGATCGCCGAGGCCCCGAAGACCCGGGGGACCACAACTTGTGGGCTGCTGTAGCAATCCAACCACTAGATGTGGGGATTGGCTCATACATCGAGGCCATACGCGTGTCGCGTGCGTACGGATCGGCACCGCGCGATCGGACCGGCCTCACCCGCAACACGCGCGCGCAGAGCCGTATCGCCAGGGCGTTTACGGGGATACCGTGGGCGCCGCACGGAGGAGACGCAGGACTCCGGCGCAGAAGGGGACCGCCGTCCGGTTGACCGGATTCCGGATGGCAGACTGGGGAAGCGGCCCACAAGGTCATGACCCCGGCGGCGAAGCGTACAGCAACGGGCTGTTTTGTCCGCCAGGGACCGCGTCAGCCATACACCCAAACACATGATCGCGACAGGTGAACCGCGATTTTTCACTCGAACGTGTGTTTGGCGCAACCTTTCGAAAGCAACTACCGTTGTGCAGCAGGGAGACCATCGAGAGGGGCCGACGTGACCACCACCGCAGACAGTGCCACCATCACTGCCCAGGACCGCTCCCAGGGCCGACTTGAGCCGGTGCATGCGATGAACGAAGCCACGAATCCCGAGGGGCACAAGCGCTCCCTGCCTGGCCGACCTCCAGGCATCCGGGCCGACAGCTCGGGGCTGACCGACCGGCAGCGCCGCGTGATCGAGGTCATCAGGGACTCGGTGCAGCGGCGGGGCTACCCGCCGTCCATGCGGGAGATCGGCCAGGCCGTCGGCCTCTCCAGCACCTCCTCCGTCGCACACCAGTTGATGGCACTGGAGCGGAAGGGCTTCCTGCGCCGCGACCCGCACCGCCCGCGCGCGTACGAGGTGCGCGGCTCCGACCAGGCCGTGACGGTGCAGCCCACGGACACCGCCGGCAAGCCCGCCGCGTCGTACGTCCCGCTGGTCGGCCGGATCGCCGCCGGTGGGCCGATCCTCGCCGAGGAGTCGGTCGAGGACGTGTTCCCGCTCCCCCGGCAGCTGGTCGGTGACGGCGAGCTCTTCGTCCTGAAGGTCGTCGGCGACTCCATGATCGAGGCCGCGATCTGTGACGGCGACTGGGTCACCGTCCGCCGCCAGCCGGTCGCCGAGAACGGCGACATCGTGGCCGCCATGCTCGACGGCGAGGCCACCGTCAAGCGCTTCAAGCGCGAGGACGGCCATGTCTGGCTCCTCCCGCACAACTCGGCCTACGAGCCGATCCCCGGCGACGACGCGACCATCCTCGGCAAGGTCGTCGCGGTGCTGCGGCGCGTATGACGGCTGCGGCGGACGGGCCGAAACGGCGCGTCCCCTGACCGGGCCCCGGGACCCCTGCGCCGGTTCCGGGGCCCTGTGCTGTGCGGAACGCGGTCCCGGACCGCATGACATCGCGGGGTGGGGGGGGGCGGCGGCCGGGCCGCCCACCCCCCCCAAACCACCCCCACCCCCCCGAGGCCAGGT
>NZ_JBSHAQ010000056.1:0-58987 GCF_053611585.1 Streptomyces sp. NPDC054794
CCATCGCGCTGCGCGCGATGCAAGCGAACCTCCTTGCTGCGCAAGGAGGTTGCGCTCCCGCTCCGCGGGAGCGCACGCAGGACGCTTCGCGTCCTGCCCAGTCCTGGTTCATGGAACCAGGACTGACGCTCCGTCCGCTCCGCTCCCGGAGCAGCGGGGCAAAGCCCCGGCCGGCCCTCCGCTACGCTCCAGGCCTCACGCGGGTCCGCTCCGCTCCCCCGCACAAGGTCCCTTCGGGCCCGCACCAACCAGAGGCAGGGGGTGACTCCTGTTCTACCTCTGAATGATGCACTATGTAGTACTGGCAAAAATATGGGTACTCCTGGAAAGGATCCCGAGGCAATCCGATCAGAATTTTCCAAACAGGCCTGACGGTGATGTGAGATGCCCACCCTTGCAGGGGGGAAGACCGTGATTAGAGAAAATATCTTCTCGATTAGGGCGTCTGAGTTTCCGCTGTCGTATCAGAAGTCACTAGGAGAGTGTCAGGTCCGTCGTGATGGTTTCCCAGAGGGCGTCGAACCACTTCTGCGATTGCTCCACGAACGCCACGTCACGCCGGCCCCGCCGCTCCTCGAAGGAGAAGAGGAAGGACTCGGGGCCCACAGCGTCGTGCATCCCCAGCGTTCCGCTGCTGGTGGACTCCTCCCAGCGGGTGCCCATGTAGTACGCGAAGAACACCTCCGCGCCGTTGAGCAGGTACAGCTTGACCGCCAGGGTGAACTGCAGCGCGCGGACGGTCGTGTCGTGTGCTGGGGACAGCTGGCCGGTTCAAAGGAAACCAGGTGGGCGCTGCCCGTGGTCGGAACAGATCATGGGGCCCGGAAAGACTTGCATCGTTCAACCAAGTTGGCAACCAACTCTGACTAAGTTGTCTTCACTTGGTACCTCCTCATAAACAACTTTCACTCAACTTCCCTTAGCTGTGGTGGAGTTGTAGTGGTTGGTCGTGGCCGAGGAGGTCATCAGGCAGTCTCCGCACAACCGGCGCTGGCTCGTGACGAATCCCAGCCGGCGATGGTCGGCCTGGCCTCCGGCTCACAGGGGCCTTCTCGGCCCCGTACATGAGCATCTATGCGGCCTGCCTGACCACGGAGACCTGATGCTGGCGGGCAAGCGACCTCGCCTGCCCGGTCCCGGTCGGGGCCGCGGCAACGACGACCCCGTCCACCAGCGTTGGCTGGCCATACGCAACGCTCAGGACCAGCTCCTTCAGCACAATCTGTCGGGCCAGCGCTCCACCCACGACGTCGACGTGAGCGTCATCTTCCGCGCGCCGCCCTCACTGCACCAGCCAAGCTGTACCTGCTCAACGGCACTGAGGCCGGAAATCGTGGCTGCCTGGGTGCGTGAGCATCAGCTCGAACTCGCCTTCCTCCACGTTCAGCAGATTGATGTCGCTCCTGTCGAGCTCGCCGATCAGCAGCACGTGCGGGGGTGCCGGACGGCAGCAGCGCGGTGCCGAGCGGAGCGAGGTGGATGTAGCTGCCGATGGCTTCGACGGCTCCGGGACTGCCAGCTGCCGCCCCGTGCCGCCCTGCGCGGCTTATCTGGACATCCTGCAGTTGGGCAATGGCGTCGTAGTGGTACAGGCCGTCCTGGAGCGTGAAACGGCTGACGATGGACCAGCGCAGGACGTCACCCCGTCCGTGCTCGTACGCCACGGAATGGGCCAGCGTCCTCCTGCCCGCGCCGGGGCTGCCGGTGACGAGCAGAGGGCGGCGCAGGTACAGCGCCGCATTGATCATCTCCAGCTCCTCGGACAAGGGTCCGCCGACATGGGGACGCAACACCGCCTCGTCGAGGATGAAGAAGATCTGAACGCCGCCGTCTCGTTCTGCAGGGGACCAGGGACGACGTTTAACTGGTAGCCGCGGATGATGTCCGTCGCGCTCTCGTAGCCGAGGTGCTGCAGGAACGGTTCGCGGATGCCCTCGCCGAACTCGCACCGCCAGGACCGGCTCTGCTGCCCCAGGGGCCTGTTGCTGTTCCATGACGACGTGCTGGTTGTCGCCTCGTAATCCTGGAGCATCAGCCGGAGACGGGTGACAGAGACGCTGACCGCAGCCGTTTCGATGCGGATCAGCTTCGAGAGTGACCATTCCAGTGCTCCTGCGACCTTGCGCTGGCTGAGGCACAGCGGATCGGGGGCTCGCCTCGGTCCGCGATGTGCTAGATCAGCCGCTCCAGGTCACCGCAGTACACCGACGGATTGCGGAAGCCCTCGCCGACGCGGTACCGGTGGTCGTAGCTGCCGTCTCCGCATACGCCGACCATAGGGCACTCGCAGCACTGCCGGACGAGCCCATCGAGTTCCAACTGCCGGACGACAACGCCCGGATGCTCCAGGACGCCGCCGAAGAACCGCCGGAAGACGGCAAGGCCCGTCGTGACGCACCGGCGTAGGCCGCCTTCAGCCAGTCCACCTGCTCGATAGCACCGTCGGTCTCCACGACCACCGCGATCACCGGCGGTCTGCCCACCGCCTCATCTCATCCCGGCAGTCCCAGCAGCAGGCCGATGATCTCTCGGACGGCAGCAGCGCGCTGCCGAGTAGGCCGCGAACCTGACGCTGCACCGGAAGACCAGGGCCCCGCAGACGCGACGGAGGCGGACGGGGCCGACAAGGCGGGCGCACTGCCGATCCTCAGGCCAAGTAGCACGGCGAGTTCAGAAACGGCCCCGCTGGGTGTGCGATCCAAGTTGATCCACCACACCAGGTCGTAGTCGGTTCCGAGGCGGTAGACGTACTCCGCGGCGACCTGCGTCTTCCCGACGCCGGACATGCCGAGCAGGGTGCAGGCGGAGGCTCCGCGCCTGAGTCGGAGAGGCCCCATGGAGCTCGGTGAGCAGGTCGTTGTGGCTGGTGAAGTGCAGTTGTGGCGCAGGCCCCGCAGGTGCCCCCGGATTGCCGGCCGCAGCGAACTGCCCGCTGCGCTGCACCTGTTCCAGGACAGTCGGCGTCGCCCGCTCGGTTCGTCGAGCGCGCATGACCCTGCATGAACAAGGGTGTGCTGGGCGACGACGGGCCCGCCCCGCATCAGGGCTCGCCCTCCGCCGTTGGCTGCTGGTCCTCGACAACGCCGGGAGGCTGGAGGAACAGACGACGGGGTGACTGGTGACAGTCCCCGTGGCGGCCCGGCCTGCGTCGGCTGGGGTTCTCAAAAGGTTGTATGTGCTCCGCTGCGGTGCGCCCCTGGCGTGGTCCGGTGCTGGCCCCGCCGTCGTCGAGGGCGAGTAAGGACGTCCCTTCCCATTCCGAAGGCTCGTTGTAGGCCGTCTTCAGCGAGTCCGCCTGCTCGAAGGCGCCGTGGGTCCCGACCACGACCAGATCGCTCAGCGCGAGCCCCACCTCCCCAGTGAGGCTCGACCCGCCGCGCAGCGTGCCGAGCACCGGGTCGAAGACTGGCACCGGAAACCTGCAGTCCTGCTCCTCCCGCGCCTCAAAGGCCTCGAGCGGCAGGTCGGCGTACGGTGGCCGGGCGCCGGACAGGTTCGGGGCGTCCCAGACACGTCGACGTCCCGATGACGTCTGCTGATAGACGCAGCCTTGGTGTGAAAACGCAGATCGAGCATGGTGACGGGGCCTGGATGGGGGCGAGAAGCACGCCGATGCCCTGAACCAGGGAGGCCCCTTCCAGCAGGGGCTCGCTGCCGTGCAGGATCACGTGGACGGGCTCAAGGGCATGCAAGGCGGCGTGCTCCGCGATCCGAGCGGCGACGGAAGGTAGTTGGCGGCCGGATGAAGGTGGCCTCGACCGCCGCCTCTGATCGGCGTGCTGATACGTAACAGTGGTCGCACGATAGATCGCACCTGCTGTGGATCTCGAGGACGTGCTGACGGGGCGCCGCGTTCTGCGTGTAGACATGCGTCTGGCCTCAACCTCCGTGAATACTACGGAGGTTGAGGCCAGGGGGACTGCCTGCCTAGTGCTGTGAGGCGGGGTGGAAGCCGTCTTGCACCAGGCTGTCAGTCATCAGTCACTGCGCCGTTCGGCACGCTGCATGCGGGCACGGTGCATCCGCAGGAGCACGAAGCACCCCACCACTCCGCCGCTGGCCACCAGGGCCAGCGTCCCGTATGCGCCGGCGCCAGGTGCATGTGGATCCTTGGCCACCGCGCACAACGCGCACAGAGCCAGAACGATGACCGCCAGGACGAGGACGACGAGCGTCACGAGCAGGAGCTTCTCGAGAAGCTTCGCGCTACGCCGCTGGTCAGCGGGTGTCTGGAGGAATCGGTTCCAGCGCTTGAAGCCTCGTCCGCTGCTCAGCGCTTCCTTGATCATTTCCCGCAGGGCCGGGTCGTCGAGATCCACGGCGTGGGCACCGCTCATCCGCTCTTCTCCTCGCTACTGATGTCATCTGGCTGCTGAAGGACCAATCATTGGTTGTCGTGAGTGGACTGCGGGCGAGCTAACGGCATCCCATGCCGGGTGGAAGACCAGCACGGGACACCCGCTCCGCAGACCGGGATTGAAGGGGAACCTAGCGCACAGGACGGCTCTGCACCGCCTAGAGCGTGACGATCCCTCGCTGGAAACTCTAGCGGTCCAACTCACCATCGAGTGCTCACTTCTGACGCTGTCGCAGCATGACACAGGACTTCCCGCCGCGGGATGCCATCCCCCCGCGGCAGGTGTACTTCGTCAACCTTCTTCAGGGCGCACAGGAATATGCCGCGCTGTCGCTGACAAATAAATGCAGCACGACCTGAAAGACAGGCCTCTAATTTCTCACCAGATTTCGAGGCATAGGAAATTGAAGCACCTCAATTCCTCGCAAAAGGAAAGCGCTTACCTTCAGGTTCGTCCACTGCGCCACACACAGGCGGAGACCCCGGCCGCGAACGCCTTCCACCGCGCCCCGCCAGGGTCTCCGCAACGCCCTGTCCCAGACCATCGTTGAGCCTTCAGCAGCCAGATGACGCAGGGACGAGCACCCCCGACAATACAGCCCGCACAACCCCGAAGAGGCCCACTCCGAGGCCCCTTCGACCCCAACACCTCAGCCAGTCGCGAGTGGTTCGATCGCGATGGCTCACCGGACTACCTGCCGCGGCACTTGGATGCGCAGCGGCGTCCGGCACCGAGTGCTAGGGGTGCGCTACCCGAGTCTGGCCATGTGCACAGAGCGACGACACACAGGGAAAGACTGCAGTCGGTCATGGCTCTGGCACCAGTGCGGTGCGGTACCGGCACGTGATGATCATGCTGGCCTCGGGCGGCGAAAATCGGGTCCCCGTGATCGCACTCCTGGTGCAGGCCCGACGAAAGCCCCTCCGCGACGCGAGCACCTGTGCGAAGGACACGGACTCTGATGCATGGACAGGCCCGGTGTTCCCGGCATGGGAGAGATGTGGTCTGGGAGAATTTCTCCATGCAGGAGATTCAGCTGCGGGAGCACCAGGTGGATGCGGTCGCGCAGATCCGCACCTGGGCAGGCTTCCCGACGCGATCAACCGCTGGTGAGGAGGGGCGGCGGGCGACGCTGGTGTCTGCGACCGGGTCGGGGAAGACGATCACGGCTGCCGCGGCCGCGCTCGAGTGTTTTCGGGGCGGGCGGATCCTGGTGATGGTGCCCACACTCGACCTGCTGGTACAGACCGCGCAGGCGTGGCGGCGGACCGGCCATCACGGGCCGATGGTTGCGGTCTGCTCCCTGGAGGGCGACGCCGTCCTGGATACCCTTGAGGTGCCGACGACGACCAATGCGATCCAGCTCGCGCTGTGGGCGGGATCCGGGCCGGTATTGGTGCTGGCGACGTATGCCTCCCTGGTGGACCGTAACGACCCCGACGACCCCACGGGCCGGGCAACGATGCCGGGGCCACTCGAGACGGCTCTGGCAGGCGGGCCCCGGCTGTACGGGCAGCGAATGGACGGCTTCGACCTCGCGGTCATCGACGAGGCCCACCGTACGGCCGGGGAGATCGGCCGACCATGGTCGGCGATCCACGACCAGGCCCGCATCCCGGCCGACTTCCGGCTCTACATGACCGCCACTCCCCGCATCCTCGCCTCCCCCCAGCCCGTGCGCAGCGCAGACGGCCAGGAGCTGGAGATCGCCTCCATGACCTCCGACCCCGCCGGGCCTTACGGGGAGTGGATTTTCGAGCTGGGGCTGTCGGAGGCGATCGAGCGGGGCATCCTCGCCCCCTTCGAGATCGACGTCCTCGAGATCCACGACCCAGACCCAGTCTCCGAGGCATCCATGGGCTCGGAAGAGGCGGTGCGCGGCCGGCGGCTGGCGCTGCTGCAGACCGCGCTGCTCGAGCACGCCGCGAAGCACAACCTGCGCACCGTCATGACGTTCCATCACCGGGTCGAGGAAGCCGCCGCGTTCGCCGACAGCCTGCCGAAGACGGCTGCCGCGGTGTACGAGGCGGAGGTGCCGGAGCAGGCTCTGGCCGCGGCGGAGCGGATGCCGCCGTCCTCGATCGACGCCCGCTTCTACGACCTCGACGAAGGCCGGCACGTGCCGCCAGGGAGGGTGTGGTCGGCGTGGCTGTGCGGCGACCACCTCGTCGCCGAGCGCCGCGAGACCATCCATCAATTCGCCAACGGCATCGACACCGACGGGCGGCGGGTACACCGCGCCTTCCTCGCCTCTGTCCGGGTCCTGGGAGAAGGCGTCGACATCGTCGGCGAACGCGGCGTGGAAGCCATCTGCTTCGCCGACACCCGCGGCTCACAAGTCGACATCGTCCAGAACATCGGCCGCGCCCTCCGCCCGAACCCCGACGGGACGACAAAGACCGCACGGATCCTCGTCCCCGTCTTCCTCCAGCCCGGAGAAAACCCCACCGACATGGTCGCCAGCGCCAGTTACGCCCCGCTGGTCGCCGTTCTTCAGGGGCTGCGATCCCACTCCGAGCATCTCGTCGAAGACCTCGCCTCCCCCGCCACCACCAGCGGACAACGCACAATCCACCTCCAGCGCGACGCCGACGGACGCATCACCGCCACCGGCACCGAGGGCGGGGGCTCGGCCGATGAGACCGGAGGCGGTACACAGTCGGCCCTGCTGCACTTCTCCACCCCCCGCGACCCTGCCACCATCGCCGCGTTCCTCCGCAACCGCATGTACCGACCCGACTCCACCGTCTGGCTCGCCGGCTACCAAGCCCTCAGACGCTGGCGCGCCCAACACCACATCACCGGCCTGCACGCCGTCCCCTACGACACCGAAGTCACCGTCGGGATCACCGACACGTTCCCCCTCGGACGGTGGATCCACCAGCAGCGCAAAGCACGCCGCACCGGCGACCTCGACAACCACCGCATCCAGCAACTCGACACCGAAGGGATGATCTGGGAACCCGGCGAGGAAGCATGGGAGAACCGGCTCGCCGTCCTGCGGTCCTACCACCACGCCCACGGACACCTCGCCCCGCGACAAGACGCCCTGTGGGAAGGCCCCGATCCAGACGGACCGGACGGCACCACCGCGCCCATCGGCCAGCTGATGGCCAACCTCCGCAGGAACGGCGGCCTGGGCAAGAACCCTGAACGCGCCGCCGCCCGGGCCGCCCAGCTGGCCGGTATCGACCGGGACTGGGACTGCCCCTGGCCGCTCGACTGGCAGCGCCACTACCGCATCCTTGCCCTCCTGGCGGCCGACGAACCCGGCGGTCGGCTCCCCGACATCGCACCCGGCGTGACGTACGACGGAGACGACCTCGGGACATGGGTCCTGCGGCAACGCCGCAACTGGGCGCAGCTTTCCGAGGAGCAGCAGCAGCGACTGGCCGAACTGGGCGTCACACCCGCCCTGCGGCCCACCCCAGCCCCAACCAAGGACAGCGAGAAGACGTCCAGCAAGCTCTCAACCGCCTTCCAAAGGGGCCTCGCCGCACTCACCCAATACATCACCCGCGAAGGCCATCACCGCGTACAACGAAGCCACACAGAAGAGATCACGCTAGAGGGCGAGACCACACTGGTCCGGCTAGGGGTGTTTATGAGCAACGCCAAGACGAGGCGCGACAAACTCACACCATCCCAGCGGGCTGCGCTCGCTGAGCTGGGCGTCGAATGGGCATAGCTCACTTACTGCCAGGCGCCGGATCACCTGTCAGTGGAGGGGCCGGCCAGTGGACTGGAGCCCTGTGATCACCACCCTGGTAGGCGCTGTTGTCGGCGTGGGATCGACGACAATCGCGGACCGAGGCCGCTGGCGCCGCGAAGAACAGCGTCAGATGCGAGTAGCCCGTGGCGAGACGTACAGCCAGTTCCTCGCTGCCCTGCATGACGCAGGAGAGCAGCTCCGCGCTGTAGCGGTTGGCGATCTGCTCACCGATCTGCCACCAGCAACCGCCGCGCGCGAAGCATTCCGGGCCAGCAACCTCCCCGTGGCACTGGAGCGTATCCGCATAACCTGCCCGCCAGACGTAGCTGAGGCAGCAGGCGTCGCATTCCACACCATGCGCAAGTTACGAAACTGCGTCGCCAACGGAGCCACAGTCGGCACGCCTGAGCATCGAACGGCAGAGCTGGCCTGTAAGGAAGCAAACCGCCGCCTCAGACACTCCATGCGAGCAGACCTAGGGCCCTTCTGAAGGCCCTTGTTTTGCACGCTTAGCAACGACGTGTAGGGGATCTGGCACGATGGACCAGATCTCGCAGGCAAGGGGGCGATGTGACAGGGCGGGCCCAGGCATGGATCGGTGGCGCGACTTTTGTCGTGACCACGGTCGTGATGGCGGTGTACTTGGCCATGGTGAGCCTGGAGAAGGCTGCCACGTGGGCCAACATTTTGGGGCTGTTCGTGGGCTTGGCCTCTCTGGCGGTCGCTGTGATCGGGATCGTGCGTGACCGCCGCACGCCCAGCGGGCAGTCGGTGCACGGGAGTGCTGTGGGCGGAGGAATCGCCCAGGTGTCCGGGACGGGTGGGAACGTTCGTATCACCCGCCGCGGCCCCGCTGTCCCGCCCCCGGGTCCCGTGTCTCCCACCACGCCTTCCGGTGCGGTGGCACCGGAGTCGGATGGGCAGTCGGTGCGTGACACGAGCGCGACGGGCCCGGTCGATCAGGTGCAGAACACTGGTGGAAACGTCGACATCGAGGGCCCATGAACCTCCCGGCCCGTGTGCCATGGCGGCTGGCGCTTCGGCGTTCACGGGTCACGGCTGCTCCGGCGGCACCTCTGGAGCGCCGCCGCGGGCAGTGGGTGGCCAGTTCGGTGGTGCACGGCCCCGTGGTGCAGGTCGGTGACACGACCGGCGACGTGAACATCGCGGTCGGCACCGAGCAGGCCCTGTACAGGGTGGATGCCTTTCCTTTTGACCGCCCCTCGCTGACGGTGGAACAAGCCCGCGCGCAGCCGGGCCGACTGCTGCAGGCTCGCTACGCAGTGGCGGACTTCATCGGGCGCCGTACCGAGCTGGAGCAGCTGGCAGCCTGGCGCGACGACACGAGTACGGCCTCGATTCTCTTGATGCACGGGCCGGGCGGGCAGGGCAAGACCCGGCTCGCCTCCCACTTCGCCCGCCTCACGAGGCAGTGCGGCTGGGAGGTGCTCCAGGCCCGGCATACTGGCGGTTCCGCCCCGATTCCCGCAGGTCGGCTGGGCCCGGCGGCTGCCGACCTGGACGAAGGCGGACCTGGGGCTGGGGTGTTGCTGGTGGCCGACTACGCCGAGCGCTGGCCGACGGCGGAGTTGTTGGCGATGCTGGCCGACGTGACCTTGCAGGAGCAGCGGGCCCGGGTGCTGCTTTTGGCCCGTCCGGCCGGTGTCTGGTGGCAGACCCTCGCCTACCGTCTGGACCGCTTCGATCTGCCCGTCGCCACCTTGGCGCTGGGTCCGCTCGCCGATGCCCCGGACACAGATTCCGAGACGTTGTTCACCACTGCCCGGGACCGTTTCGCCGCAGCTCTGGATCTGCCTGGTAGCCAGAACGTCGCTCCGCCCAAGGCCCTACGGGATGGTCCCGGGTTCCGGCAGGCCCTGTCCATACATATGGCCGCCCTCGCCGCTGTCGACGCCCACCACAGCGAGGCGCCCGCCCTTCTGGATACCCCGGAGCGGGTCTCCGCCTACCTACTGACCCGGGAACGCGACCACTGGCAGACCCTGCACGCCAGCGGCGGTGTGCATACCTCCGCCGACACCCTCGCTCACGCCACCTACACCGCCGCCCTGACCGGTGCGATGTCCTACGACCACGGCCAGGACGCTCTCATGGCGAGTGGAACATGCAGCCCTGACCAGGCCGGCCAGGTCCTCACCGACCACGCGGTGTCCTACCCAACCGGGGCAGCAGACCTCGTGCTGGAGCCTCTGCACCCCGACCGGCTGGCCGAGGACTTTCTCGCCCTGTCCACCCCCGGCCACACCGTGGACAGCTACACCCCCGACCCCTGGGCCACCACGGCCCCCCAGCGTCTCCTCACCGCCTCATCCCCCTCTGAACTTTCGGTCGGCCCAAGTGCCACAGTGGAACCGCCCCCGTGGACTCGTGCCGCCCTCACCGCCCTGATCGCCGCAGCCGCCCGCTGGCCCCATCTCGCCACAGGCCAACTCGCCTCACTGCTCATGGCACACCCGCAGCTGGCAGTCCACGCCGGCGGCGCCGCACTGACTGCCCTTGCCGACATCGAGCACCTGCCCACCCACGTCCTTGAAGCGGTCGACGCCCACCTGTCGCAACACCGGCAGACCGGCCTCGACCCTGGTTCGGCCGCTGTCACCGCACGCCTCACCCCCCACCGGCTCGCCGCCACCAATGAACCCGCCGAACGCGCCCGCATCCTGGGTGCACTCGAAGCTCGCCAATGGCACGCCGGCCTCCACCCCGAAGCTCTTGCTACCGGCCAGCAGCTCGTCAATATCTGGCGGGACCTGGCCCGGACCGACCCCACCACCGAATCCAATCTCGCCACCACTCTGTCCAACTTCGGACTCCACCTGAGAGCAGTCGGACGGCACGCCGAAGCTCTGGCCACCGAGCAGGAAGCGGTGGCCATCCGCCACCGCCTCGCACAGGACAACCCCACCGCCCACGGACCAGACTTCGCTGAGTCGCTGATCAACCTCGCCTTGTGCCTGGATTCGACAGGGCGACGGGCTGAGGCCCTGGCGACCACCGAACAGGTCGTACCCGTCTACCGGAAGCTCGCCGAGACCGACCCCGGCGCCTACGAGCCTGGCCTCGCCACCGCCCTGAACAACTTCGGAGCCTACCTCGCGAAAGCGGGGCGACACGAGAACGCCTTGGCGGCCTTCGGAGAGGCCATCTCCATCCGCCGCCGCCTCGCACAGGACAACCCCACCGCCCATGAACCCGATCTCGCTGCGTCCCTGTCCAACATCGGCGGGGTCCGGGCTCTGGCCGGAGAACGGCAAGGAGCGTTGGAAGCCGAGCAGGAGGCGGTATCGATCCGCCGCCGCCTCGCCCAGGACAATCCCGCCGCCCACGGCCTCGCTCTCGCCGACAGCCTGATTAACCTCGGCATTCACCTGGCAGCAGTCGAAAGGCGAGCCGAGGCCCTCGCCACCGCCTCAGAAGCAGTGCGGATCTGCCGGCAGCTTACCGAGGCCAACCCTGCCACTTACGAGCCTGACCTAGCGACGGCGCTGCACAACCTCAGCATCCACCTCGCGGGGGCCGGGCGGCACGAGGACGCACTGCACGCCACCGAAGAGGCAGTCACCATCCGCCGCCGCCTCGCCCGACGCCTCCCCGCAGCATACGAACCCCATCTCGCCCGGTCACTGGGAATGTTCGCCGGTGTACGGGTGGAACTGCGGCGAGACCTGCCCGCCGCGTTGGAAGCCGCCCAGGAGGCCGTGGAGATCTACCGCCGACTAGCCCAGGGCGAGCCCGTCGCCTACGACACCGAACTGCATACCGTCCTAAACGTCCAAGCCGACATCCTCAACCAGCTCGGCCGCACCGAAGAAGCCGCCCACATCCGCCCAGCACAACCATGACCCACAGGGCTCGCCAGACGGTGCTGACACGCACCGCACTCGAGACGCCAGGCCTGCGCATGACGTACCACCCCGGCCCGGCAGGCACCGGCACGTACAGGCCAGTCAACTGCGACCGCTGTCGCAGCGATCGCCTCCATAGCGTGGTGGCCGTACCGACCAGTGGGTAGACAGCTGTGGGCTCCTTTTCGGCGCGGTCCGATGCACGGCATCAGCTCAACCCGACGGCGGCGTCGGGGTCTCGACTATCGCCCAGCCCCAGTCCGACTGTGATTCGGTGAGTTTCACGGCGTGCACGAAGGGCAGCCCCTGCAAATACTCCCGGCTCACACAGTTCACGCCAGCAATGGCTCGGATCACCCGCAGCAGATTCGTCTCTACCCGTTCCGGTTGGCGGATCGGCACTGATACCCAGGCGTCAACGAGAGCGTATCCGTGAACGGCCGCCATGCTTTCGTGATCCCCGATGCGCTGGCACCACTGATTCCTCGCGGCGGATGTGACGCCCTGGTGGATGGACGCCGCGCCCGACGGGATGAAGCCGCCATTGGGTGGTGCTGGACGGCGAGGCCGTGTTCGTCGTGGACGGGCGGATCAGTTTCGAGGCGGCCCAGTCTGGGGTGATCAGCCCTGTCCGCGCGGCGTCAGACCAGGCAGGCCCGACGGCAGACAGCGTTCCGGCCCTCACCGGACAGGCCGACCTGTAACGCCGGACGGCTGCTCAGCCCCCTCGTGTGCCTTACGGTTTGAACGGCGGTATCACCAGCACGTGGTATGCCTGCTCCAGGCGCTGGCGCAGGTCACGCCCGCGCAGGATCTGCTGCCGTATCCGGGGCTCGTCCACGAATGCCAGGTCGACGAGGCTCTTCGGCGCGACGCTCTGGTCCCGCGAGGCGGAGGTGTAGCCCCGGACCACTTCCCAGCCCTTGCCCGCGTAGGACCGCTCCCTGTCGAAGACGACCTCCGGCCACTCCCTCGCGGTGGGCGCCGAGGGGCTCGGCCGCGAGCCGACGCTGACCGTCTGGTCGGGTACGACCAGGCTAATCATGCCCTTGGCCGAAGTCGCACCGGCCGACTTGCGGACGGCCGCGCGGGCCAGTTGCGTGGCCTGCTCCGGTGTCAAGTCGTCCACGGTGAACGTGGAAGCCGCCACGCGTATCCAGCCGGGCACCCCGTCGAACTCTTGGACGCCGCGTCTGCCCGCCAAATCTTGGATGGCCGGGACCACTTGAGACGGCGGCGAAACGTTCAGCTCGACCGCGTCCGCGGTCGCGAATTCGGCCCTGCCGGTGGTCCGCGCCAGCGGGTTGCACATCAGCGCTTCCAGCAGTGCCAGCCAGTCGACGTACTGGTCGTCGGGTGGCGGGTCGGGGTCGAGTCGGCGCAGCATGGTGTGGACGATGACGTAGTGGGCCGCCGTCGCACAGGCTCGCTGATAGCCGTAGAGCCACTCGGACCCGGTGTCCTTGGCAAGCAGTGAGTGCGAGCCAACCCGATGGTCCGAGCCCTGCAGCAGCCGCTCGTACAGGAAAAGGTCCTTCGCCAGATACAAGGCGGAGTCTTGGGCGAACCCCAGGCCCGCATCCTTCGCCGTGTCGATGAGGACACCAAGGGGATTGGCGAGGAATTTCGCGACGGTGTCGATGGCCTCGTACACGGACATCGCGAGCTTTCCCACGGCGATCGTCTTCGACACGGCGAGGACGAACCGCGACAGCCGCGTCAGGATTCCCGCCGGCAGCCGCTTCAAGTAGGTCGTTCTAGCCAGCGTTTCGGCGACGACGGCTTGCCGCATGGCGGGCTTGGCGAGCGTTTCGAGGTTATCCCCGAACTTGTCCTTCAGCACCTCGATGACGCGGTTGTCCTCGTTCTCCGCCGCCTGCACGGGATCGCAGAAGATCTCGAGGACCGACTGCAGCCAGTCGTAGTACTCCTGCTCGACCCTGCTGAGATCCGTGGCCTCCACCGTCCGGAAGAAGTCCCCGACTTGGCGCCGCGGGTCCTTCCAGCCGATGCCGAGCACTTCCTCGAAGACATGAAGGAGGGAGACCACCGTGTCCTGAATGTCGAAGTAGCCGGTGACGACGAAGTCCTCGGTCGGCAGGGCGACACCGTCCCGCGCCCCCGGAACCCACCGCTTCAGCCGTCGGGCAAAGATCCCGGCGTCGCGGGTCTCGAACGGCTTCGGCAGATACTTCGGTCCGCTCGCCAAGGCGTGCAGTTCAACGAAGTTGGAGTGCGCGTAGAAGTCCTCGACCGCGTGCAGGAGATAGCCCATGCGGGCCAGTCCGACGGCGAAGTCCGGGTCCGTGCCGTCCACCGCGAGCTCGCCGCGGCCCACGGGCCGTGCCCAGTCGGCCTCGATCTCGGCGAATCCAGCGGCGAGGACCTCGATGTCGTCGCGCAGATAGCGGTAGAGGTCCGGGGTGCGGTACGCCTGCTGACCCGCGCGGGGGCCGCGGTCCAGTGAAGTCTCGTACGTGTCGGGGGACATGGGGACGCGCGGACGGTCGCAGTGCTCGTGCGGGAAGTACTGACGGAAGACGGCCTTGAAGATCGCGTCGTACTGCTCGACGGAGAACCGGTCCGGCTCGCCCTCCCGCTCCGCCGGGCCGAAGGCGAGGTAGCCCTTCACGAACACGGCGTCGGTGGAGAGGTCCCAGAGCGCCGACCGGGTGGCCGGGTCTGCGCCGAGAAGCACGCCGAGGGCGCCGTAGACCTTCTCGCGCACCGCCTTGACCAGGCGATCCTCCTGGTCGCCGGTCCAGGTCCGGTACCACTTCGACCCGGAACGGTACAGGGTCGTCGCGGTGATCAGCCGGACGAAGTCCTCGACCAGGGACTGGACTTTGGACGCCAAGCTCGCGTACGCGACGGGGTCGATGACCTGAGAGAGGTCGGTCAGCCAGTTGCCGAGGAGCACCGCCTCCAGGCCCTGTGCTTCCCCGCCGGCCCGGTCCTTGAAGGTCCGTTCGAGGAGCGGGAGCGCGCCCTGTTCGCCGACGCCGCGATGTCCCTTGGTGTTCATCTCACGGTCCGGGCGGTGCGCCGACGGCGATGTCGACGGCGCTGGTGGGCGTGTACTCGTACCACTGCCCGATCAGCGCGCCCTCCGCCCAGCTGGTGAGATCGCTGTCCGCGCCCTCGCCGCCGGGCTTGCGGTTGGCGCCGAGCGAGGACAGGTCGTAGTCGCCGTGCACGCCCGGACTGGCGTATTCGTACGGCGTCCCCCACGGGTCCTTCAGGGGCAGCGTGACATTCCTCGCCTTCGCCACGGCGGCCAGTGCCTTGAGGCCGTCACTCGTGGTGGGGTAACTGCCGTTCTGCTTGCGGTAGTCGCCCAGGAGCAGGGTGAGGAGCTGCATGTCGGCCCAGGCGGCCTTCTGCTTCGGCAGCAGCAGGGGCCGCGCGTCCTCGACGGCGTTGGCCGGCTGGATGCCGGGGTAGTTGGTGTTCGCGAACGCCTCCAGTTCCTGGGCGATGGTCACGTACGGCGCGGGTGGCACCGGAGTGCCGGCAACGAAGGCGAGGAAGGGTTCCACGAAGCCGGGGCGGATCGTCATCACGACGCGTGCCGCGCCGGAGCGCAGGAACGCGCGGTGCAGGGGGTCCGGGTGGTCGAGGAACTTGCGGAACTCCGCGCCCTCGAGGCCCGACCAGAAGTACGGGTAGACGATGTAGAGCAGGTTCTCCCACTCGACGGCTTCTTGCAGGAACCGGATCGTCGCTCCTCTGGCGAGCCCGTCGCGCCAGGTCGTGTCGTCCTTCACGGCGCCGGTCTGGGCGTCGTAGTAGTCCTTGGTGCCCGAGTAGGTGGTGAAGGCCGGCCCGATGAGCCAGCGCAGGACGTGCTTCATCATCTCCTCGCGCTCCATGCGGCGCAGCGTGAGGGTGTCGTTCGCCGCCAGCTGCTCGGTCAGCTCGGCGAGGCGCTGCTGCAAGGCGGTGCGCTGTTCGTAGTAGCGGCGCTCGGCGGCGTCCCGGATCGTCGACCACGCCTTGTTCTGCCAGGCACGGAAGGCCTCGTCCTTGAGCGTGAGGGTCAGGGTGACGGTGACCGCGTAACTGGCCGCGAAGCGCACGGAGTAGGGCACCGCGACGGATCCGGACCGGCCCAGGACGAACGGGCCCGCGTAGCCGTTGTCGACGACCGTCTTGTCACGGTCGAACTGGGTCAGGTATCCGGGCCACTCGAAGCCCTTCGACGTCGCCAGGACATCGGTGACCGTGTACAGCGTGTCCGCGTCCAGGACCACCGCGTACGCGCCGCCGCGCTGGCTCTCGTCGAAGGAGCTGAACGTCCTGGAGTCTGCGGCGTTGACCGACTTGGTCTCCGTCGGGGGCGGCTCGACGACCGCGCCGTACAGGGCGGCCTTGTCCGGATAGCCAGCCCGGGTGAGCTCATTCGGCTTCAGCGGGAAGCGGGCCCAGTCCGGTCCGTCGTCGGCGCCGAAGCCCGCCTTGAGTGCCGCCTCGATGGACCTGATCTCGATGATGCGGTCCAGGAGTTCGGAACCGGGCTCGGGAATGACCAGGTCGTACGTGAGGCGGATGCCGTAGCGAAGCAGGTCTACTGACCATTTGCGCATCATGCGGTAGTAGTCGATCCGCAGCGGCTTGTCGCGGTGCGGATTCCTGAACCGCTTGACGCTCTCGTTCTGCGTGCCGGACGCCGAGGCCACCCGGAAGCTGAGCTTGTGTTCCTGCACGGCCCTGCGGGACGCCTTCTTCGTGACGGTCCTGGACTGGGACCGGGTGAATTCCTCGGAACGGCTGGCCGAATCGGTGGCGCTCGCCGACCCGCCGGCCGCGAACGACACTCCGCCGTACGCCCCCGAGATGTTGACACTCGCGCTCAACTCGGTGGTGTGCTGGTACTGGTTCTCGGTCGACTGCTGGAGTTCGCTCTTCTCCGTGACACCTTCCTCGCTGAACTCGTCGAGCGTGTCGGTCTCCAGACGCTCGAACTCCTGGCTGGTGTTCGACCACTCGCGGAAGGTGATGTTCACCTGCTCGGCTGGGGCGAGCGGCACGGAGTACACGAGTTCGCCGCGCTCCACCCCCACGGGCGTGAACGCCAGTTTCTCCAGGTGGAGATAGCCGATCGGCTCCACGCCGAGTGATGCCCGGAACGCCGCGAGCTGGGCGCTGTCGGCGCCGACGCGCTCCGCGATGTCGAGCAGCACGCCGGCGGGCACCGTGGCGAGTGCGCTCAGCTCGGCCCCGGGATCGCTGCCCGCCGACGCCACGACCTGCCGGATCGTGTCGGCGTGCGCGGCGCTGACGGCCGGCTCGTCGAGTGCGCCGTGGACCGGCTTGTCCTGGGCCAAGTGCAACAGCAGCGAACGCTTCATCGGTCCGCGCAGAACTTCACGCTCCTGCTCGGTCACCAGGATGGGCGTGTGCGTCGCTTTGAGGATCGTGCGCCGCGAATTGGTCAGCTCTGCCATGGCCGCCCCCCCTTTGTTCACGGGCCATGTGCCGGGCTCCATTGGGGCGCGGCGCGGCAAGCCGCGTCAAGCCCGTCGATGGCCAACGCTGAAGCTTCATGCACAGCGACCGTGGAGCCTACGGGAATTGAGTGAGGTGAACCGCTCCGAGATCGGTGGAGGCTCAGGCCGGCGCGGTTCACTCTTGTTGTCGGGCATCAACCAGGTGTTGGGGCCATCGCGCGTGAGGCGCTTCACTGTGGCTTCGCCTCGCGGTCGGTTGAGCCCGTACGACGGCGAGGCCGCCATCGAGGATGTTCCCCTCACCGGCCATGGAGTCGCCACAGACAGTGAGGACGAACGGCTCTCCGGCCGCCACGAGCTGTCGGGACAGGGTGTAGACATCGTCGACATGCTGCTCCGCAGTGATCGGGGCGCCAGCCGCGATTTGGCCCACGAGCGGGGCTTCGATAGTCGAAGCCGCCTTCGCTGCCACTCGCTCCAAGAGGTCATCGCTCGGAGTGGGCTCAGCGTCCTGGGCCAGTGCATACTGACTTCGGCTCGTTAGGGTGATCTTCTTCGAAGTCCCTGATGGGTCTGGAGTGTTGTCTGTATCCCGTGGTGTATGAGGTATGCGGATGGGGGCGGCCTGACCCCTGTGGGACGTCAGCGCCGGGAGACGGTACGGATGCAGGCGGCCGAGCTGTTCGAGCAGAACATCAAGCCGCCGGAGGTGGCACGGCGGCTGCGGGTGAGCCCGAAGTCGGCCTACCAGTGGCACCAGGTGTGGCGGGACGGTGGCGTGCAGGCTCTGGCCTCTCGTGGCCCGGGTGGATCGCGATGCCGTCTGTCCCTGCGCTGTCTGGAAAAGCTGGCTGCGTACCTCGATGAGGGACCTGCCGCGCATGGCTGGGTGGAGGATCAGGTATGGACCGCGGCGAGGGTGGCCACGCTGATCGGCAGGAAGTTCCACGTCGCCTACAGCGTCTCAGGGGCTACACGGTTGATGCACCGGCTCGGCTTCAGCCCGCAGGTGCCCGCTCGGCGGGTGGCCGAGCGCGACGAGCAGGCCGTGACCGTGTGGAAGGAGGCGACCTGGGCCGAGGTAAAAGAGCCCGGGCGGCGTGCGGGGGCTACGTCTGCTTCGAGGACGAGGCGGGTTTCACCCGGCGGCCGACCAGAGGACGCACCTGGGGCCGGCGGGGCCGCACCCCGGTCGTGACGGTGAGCGGCCGCCGCTCGGGACGCCTGTCCGTGGCGGGACTCATCGCGATGCGGCCCGGCTCCCGCACCCGGCTGTGCCACCGCCTGCGCACCCACCCCGCGGGCAAAGGCACACGTCGCAGCATGGGCGAGCGCGACTTCATCGCGCTGATCGACGGCGTCCACCACCTCGTCAAGGCCCCGATCGTGCTGGTCTGGGACCGGCTCAACACCCACGTCTCCCACGCCATGCGTGAGTTGATCGCCGAGCGCGAATGGCTGACGGTGTTCCTGCTGCCCGCGTACTCGCCGGACCTGAACCCCGTCGAGTGGGTATGGGCCCATGTGAAGCGCAGCCTGGCCAACCTCGCCGTCGTCGCCCTCGACCAGCTCGAAGTCCTCGTACGGAACCGGCTCAAGCGCCTCCAGTACCGGCCCGACACCCTCGACGGTTTCATAGCAGGGACCCGCCTGCCCCTCGACTACCCAGAGTCACCCTGATGCGCTGAAGTCAGTAACAACCGTGATGGCGCACAACGACCTCCATCATCACTGTTGGCGCGGACACCTCTCACCCGAAACACGATCCACCCTGCATTGGCCAACGGTCCCCGCCAGCCAAGTAGCGACCCGAACCGACAACACCGCCACTGTCAGACTCATACGGGACAATCCCGCCATGGGTGAATCCCTCGCGACACAGTTCCTCAGCGCAGACCTCGAGACGGCCTGCCCCGCCTGCGGCTACCTGATATGGATCCGCTACTCGGAAGTCGTGGTCCAGACCGCCGTGACCTGCCCCTGCTGCTACACCCAGATCTGGCTGGTCGACGAGACCGGCAGCGCGCAGAACGCGGGCGATGCCGTCCAGCAGCAGATCACACAAGCCCTGAAAGGCCTCTTCCGGTGAAGTACCAACAGCGCCTCCAGGTCGCCGTACGCGAACGCCTACGCAAACTCATGACCGCCCCCTTCTCCAGCGCCGGCCACGAAGTCCACCTCGCCGTCACCTGGATCAGGAATCAACCAGCCCTTCGAGGCCTCCTCGAGGAAGCAGCCCGGGCCGAGCCGAACGTAGACCGAGAGCGTTTCAGCACTGGGCTGACACGCAGCGGCCAGTTCGTCTGGCCCAGCCGGACCGAAGAAGGACGCGCCACCCTGATCTGGGACCTGATGCAGCACATTGCTGAACAGGAAGCGGGCACTCCCGAGATCGGGTGGCAGACCGCTATTGGCTACAGCATCAGCGGTCGCCCCCAGGACAGCTGGCGGGAGTTCGCCGAGGACATCCTGCAGCCCCTGTTCGACTACCTGAGCGAACGCGTCGGCGCCGAAAGCAGCATCCTGCACACCCTCGAGCGCTACCGCACCCGCATCGAATGGTTCGACCGCGAAGAGCTGTACACCCGTTTCGACGCCGACCGCGCCAACGGCGAAGAGGTCTACAACCTCGACCTGCAGCGCTTCCTCTTCCTCGAAGGCGACCACATCACCCACGCCAAGCCCCGCTCAGCCTCAGGCGAAGCCGACCTCATCGGCGACCTCGACGACCGCGACCCCCTCGTCTGCGACGGAAAGATCTTCGACGGCCAAGGACGCGGCAAGGGCTACCTCGTCAAAGGCGTGCACCAGATCATCAAGTACGCCCACGACTACGGGCAGCACACCGCCTACCTCGCCATCTACAACATCACCGACAAACTCCTCGAACTCCCCACCGACGGCACCCCCGGCACCTGGCCCCCCTACACCGAACTCACGGGCGTCCGCGTCTACTTCATCCACGTCCGAGTCCTGCCACCCACCACCACCGCCAGCAAAGCCGGCAAAGCCACCCGCGTCACCCTCACCCACAACGAACTCACCAACCCCGACACCACCTGACGTCCGATTCAGCAGGTACCTTCGGCGGATCCATACCTCAGCCACCCGCCACCCGATAGGGAGCACCGTGAACAGCCGGGACCGCATCCCGTACTTCCGCTGGCAGCGCCACTTACCGCGCCTGATCCAGGACCGAACCGCGGGCCTGATGATGGCCGCGGCGGCGGTCATCGCCCTCTCGTTCAGCGTCATCGGCGGTCTCGCTGAACTGTCCAGCCCATCATCAGATCCGTGCCAGCGAGCACGCGAGATCGCCGACGAAGCCCGCCCCGCTGACGGAAAAGTGGACTCCGGCATCGAGCGCGAGCAGGCCATCGAACCAGCAGGTGATTGGCTCGACGCTGCAACGGAATGCCGACAGGCCGGCGGCGACCCAGGACCCGGGTTCTAGCCACCCACACAGCAAGCCTCCGCCAACACCTGCCGCAGAACGCGACACGGGATGCCTCTTTCGGAACAACCGGCTCTCAGTCGCGCGGCTGGGCATGGCTGCTGCACTGTCCGTCCCAGACGCCAGATCAGGGCACCCCAGGCCACCCCACACGACACCTCAAGTAGCGACCCAGGGAAACTGCACTACGCTCGATCAACCTGCACACACCGCATACGCGCAAGTCAGACAGTCACCGCCACGCTCAGCCCCGCACTCCGAGCACCCCACCCACCACGAAGACCACCCACAAAACTGAGAAACCCCAGCTCACACTCACCACAGCCGCGCAGAACAACTGGGCGACGACAGAATCCAGCAACTCGACGCCGAAGGCATGATCTGGGAACCCGGCGAGGAAGCCTGGGAAAACCGGCTCGCCGTCCTGCGCTCCTACCACCGCGCCCACGGACACCTCGCCCCGCGGCAGGACGCCCTGTGGGAAGGCCCTGATCCGGACGGCCCGGACGGCACCAGCGTGCCCATCGGACAACTGGTCGCCAACCTCCGCCGTCCCCACGGACTGGGCAAGAACGGCAAGCGCGCCGAGACCCGGGCGACACAGCTCGCCGCCATCGACCCGGACTGGAACTGCCCCTGGCCGCTGGACTGGCAGCGCCACTACCGCGTCCTCGCCGCCCTCGCCAGCGACGAACCCGGCGGCCGGCTGCCCGACATCGCGCCTGGGGTGATGTACGAAAACGACGACCTCGGCACATGGATCCAACGCCAACGCCGCAACTGGACAGAACTGTCCGAGGAACAACAGCAACGACTGACCACGCTCGGCATCACGTCCGTATCCCGGCCCAAGCCTGCGGCAGGTCCAAGGGTCGTCGGGAAGACGACGAGAGTGCCTTCACCGTCTTTCCTGCGCGGCATCGCCGCCCTTGCCCAGTACATCGCCCGCGAAGGCCACCACCACGTGCCGCGAACGCATACAGAGACAGTCGCCGTGGAGGGTCCCGGCCGGGGAGAGAGCGCACCGGAATCCGTACGGCTGGGCGTATTCATGAGCAACACCCGCAGCCGCCGCGACAAACTCACCGAACCCCAGCGCACCGCACTCACCGAACTCGGCATCGAATGGGCATGAGGGGGTGCAGGACGATCGGCGGGTCAGACCGACGCGTGGGAAGCTCCGGGCTGAAACGGTGCGCGGGGTCTCAGCCTTTTCATTGTTCCCATGGTGGGGTGTCGGCCGGATCGGTCTCTTCGAGCTCGCCATGCGGCATCACGAGGACATCGGGGATGAAGCCTGAGTAGCTCGTCTGCGCCCCGCACGCGGGAAGCAGACGGCCCCGATGCCGGGCAGGATCGGGGCCGCAGTGCGATGCGCGTGCGGCCCGCCGCGAGGCGCCGGACCGTAGATGCGTCGCCGGGGTAACGCCCCCCACACGCCCAGGTAACGCCTCTACTCAGCCCCCCGCCCTGCCCGGCAAGTCCGTTGGCTCCAACTCGCCCGCCGGGCTGGTCGTTCCAGCGCCCGCGAGTGGCAGGGTGGCTACGGCGATGTCATTTGGCACCAGCGAGGCGTCTCAAGGTGGCCCCGATGGGTGAAGGTCAGGGCTCCCGAATGCGGCCTGGAATCGCCCTCCTCGGTCCTCCGTGCTGGCCACTGGTGGGGCCCGGATTCAGGTCGCCGCAGCCGGGCTTCACAAACCGTAGCCCGGTGGCGGCGCCCCGGTGGAGCCGGAAGAAGCTGCCGTAGCCGCTTCTGCACTTTCCAACCCGTCGCTGAACCCTCCGGCGAGAGTCACGCGGTTTACGCTGTAGCTGTGGTGGAGCAACCGACAAGTGGCGTATCAGAGGTGCGAGTTGAGACGGTAGAGCTCAACGGACACGGAGCCCGGCAGATCAGCAGCAGGACACGGCAGTCCGCTTCATTGGCTGACCGCTCGGAAGAACTGCAAGAGGCCATCCGGCAGGCGTCGACGATCGCGCAGGACTCCCTGGCCCAGGTTCCCGAGCGGCACGGCTGGTCCGTCACCGGCATGGAGGTCAGCTTCGGTATTACCTTGGCCGCCGAGGCTGGCGTAATCCTTTCCAAGGCGTCGGCGGAGGCTTCTTTCGAAGTGACCCTCACGGTGGAGCGGACCAGCGAGGCGCGATGACCGGTCACTCCTGGGTGCGTATCAACGAAGCTGGCACACATCTGGGCGCAGGCTTCCTAGTGACACGGGTGTACGTGATCACCGCGCAGCACTGTCTTCGGTACATGACTTCCGAGGAGGCCCGCCTAGACCTCGAACTGCCCGACGGGCAAGTCCTGACGGGGCGGTTGTGCGACGCGGACGAGAGCGCGGACCTCGCGCTTATCCTCGTGGAGAAGGCTCGTTCACACTGGCTGCCGCCCGCACCGCATACGGACTGGGCTCGGCCAGGGGTGAGGTGGCGGGGGACGTACAGCCCACCGGGCGAGAACCTGCAACTCGACGGGGTCGTGTCGCACGCTCCGATCACATACCGCCGTGGTGGCGACGGTGAGGAGGGAACGTTCACGGGACTTCAGCTGACCGTCGAACAGGACGTGCGTGATTTCTCAGGGTACTCGGGCAGCCCGGTGGATACCGATCCCGTGGAAGTGGCGGAGGAACGCCCTGTGGTAGGCATCCTCATGGAGCAGATCGACAGCCGTGTACACCCCGATCTGGGTAGCAACGTGCTCATTGCCGCATCGGTCCGGCATGCGATGGCACTGTTCCCTCACTTTGGCGTCGACTGGCTGCGCTCCGGCGGCCAGGGCACCGATGCAGGTCCGTCGCGTCCCGGGGGTGAGAGGCCCGCGGAACCGGCCTCACGGAAGGCGGCGCGGGACACCGAAATCGTCCTGAGGTCGTTGCGGGAATGGGAGCAGACCGGCCTGATATCCGAGGCGGAGTCCCAGGAACACCGTGGGCAAACCCTGCGGGACTTCCGTGAACGTGCCCTGGGGGATGATGAGGATGCCTGACGCCATGTCACCGTGGCAGGGCAGGATCCAGGCCGCCGAGGCGGCGGTGGAGGGGTCCGAGCCGGCTCTGGCATCACTACCGGACGTGGTCGACGGCATGCGGTGCGATAACCGGCTCCTGAGCACTCCGGGTGACGCGAGCGAAGCGTCCTACTTCCTGTCGCTGCTGCGTGAGCTCGGGCAGACGGCCGAGCACGCGTACCACCAGGCCGAACACCACATTAGTCGGTGGGTCCGCGATCGCCTGGTCCCGGAAGAGCACCAGTGTGCCGTGGGTAACCGGATCGGCACTGTTCTCGCCGAGAGCGGACACCACGATTCGGCTCTCCAAGCACTTCGCGCGGCTCGGGAAGCTGCCCGCACCCCGTTGGAGACGGCTTACACCCTTGCGCAACTTGCCCTCCTGGAGGCCCGGAACGGCTCCTGGACCGACGCGCGAGAGCACGGCTTGCAGGTCCTGCGGGCGGAGGAGAACGACGGTTCGGCGGTGTGGCTGGACGTACGCATGCGGGCGAACCGTGCCTTGTTCGTCGCCGACTTCGGCAGCGGGCAGCTTGATCGGCGCCGGGCCAGAGACCACATGCGGGTTCTCGTGGAGGTGTGCGGCGAGCAGATCGAGCGCTGGGGCAGCGATCACCCCCGGGCGCTGGAAGCTCTCATGGTCATGGCAGAGGCGCAGCACGCCGAGGCGTGGACACGCGGCGACGCGGCGGAGATGGAGCGGCTCACTGATGTCCTCGCGGTCGTGACCCAGCGCTCGGCGACATTACTCGGTGCGCGTCATGCCCAAGCCAGGGCAGCGCGTTTGGCACTTCTCCAAGCGCACCAGGCGACCGAGGACATGCGCGAGGGACAGGAACGGCGAGAGCGGGAGCAGGAACGCGAGCGGGCGAGGGAGCGGGAACGAGAGCGGGCGAAGGAACGGGCCCAATCGGCGCGGAATGACGCACCATCGTGGTCGCAGACGCCGCCTGCCGGTGCCGCAGCGGAAGCAACCTCGGCCTCCACCAGTCCGTTGGGCACAACTTTGATGGACGAGGGCTTCTCGACACCTCACGACCCGTTCGCATGGCTGCGGGAGATGGTTGCGCAGGCCCGTGTCGTGATGTGGGATTTCGACGGGCCGATCTGCCGCCTGTTCGCCGGGTACCGGTCGGAGCAGGTGGCCACGGACCTGATGGACTGGCTGGCGACGCGAGGCCTTCGCGGTTTGCTGACGGATGAGGAGACGGCGGCGCACGACACTCATGTGGTGCTTCGCGCCGTCGATCGGAGGCACCCCCACAGCAACCTGGTAGTGGAGTTGGAGGAGCGGCTCACCTCGGCCGAGCTCAAGGCTGTGCGGTCAGCGATGCCCACCGCATTCGCGGATCCACTGATCCGTACGTGGCAGGCGCTGGGCACCCGGCTGGCGATCACCACGAACGTCTCCGCGCAGGCAGCGCGGGACTACCTCACGAACCGCGGCCTCGATTCCTGCTTCGCACCCCACATCTACGGACGCACCCAAGACATACACCTCCTCAAGCCGAACCCGCACAGCCTGAACCGCGCACTCAACGCGATGGGGGCAGCGCCGTCCCAGGCCCTGATGATCGGTGACTCCCCCGCGGATGTCGCGGCAGCCTCGGATGCCGGAGTCCCGTTCCTCGGGTATGCCCGCAACGAACGCCAGGAGAAGCTGCTGAGGCAGGCAGGCGCCCAGTCGATCGTCACGTCGTTGGAGCAGGTGCTCCAGATCCTTCGCTCAAGCGCCTGATAACCCGGCAGTGCGGAGGGCCAAGTAAGGAGATTCCAAGCCGCATTCGGGAGCCCTGACCTTCACCCATCGGGGCCACCTCGAGACGTCAAGTTGACAACACCACCCACCTGCCTAGCAAAAGCCGCGCGGGGGAAATTCAGGGCCGTTGGCGCGCGCCAGCCCGCATTCGTCCTGGCCATAGCCCATAATCTCTCTGAGGAAATATGTGCTACTTGAGGAAATCGCATGTCTTTGCTCGATCGCTCTAGCGGCGAACCGCGAAGGTTCGACCTTCTTATGCTCGACTACCAGATGGCGCGGGATGATGAGCGGACTTTCGTAACTATTCAAGCTGCGGTAGCCAGCCTTGCGGTGGCGTTTCTGGCTGCCGTGGCTTCTGCGGTTAGCGATGCCTGCGACATCAACGGAAATCAACCCGGATGCAAGCATATCCCCCGCGAATTCCTTGCAGGTGCACCTGCCATCCCCCTGGCCGCCTTGGCTTTTATGCAACTCTTTGGCATGGTCGCCGCACTGCGAAGCTATTACATCAGAGCGGTGGAGAGCGAGTTGAGGATGTACGCAGATTCCCCGCTGACAGAACTCAACGAAGTAGGCCCCATCAAGCCAGTATCCTATTACGGCCTGATCACAGAAGTCCTCACCTTGCGCAGGGGGCGGGCCGGCTACCGCACTCTTGCAACGATGATCATGCTGATTAGTCTCGCCGCATTCGGCGGACTCACCCTGTTTATCGCGATTAAACTGGATGATTCCTATCGAAATATTATGCTGATTGGCTACGGAGTAGCGTTTACCGTGTTGGCGGCAGATGTGGCAGCCGCGACCTTTGGCGCTCGCTCCACATTTGTACGGATCGCACTGAAGTTTCGCGATAGACAGCACCGTTCATTGCTAAGCGGGGTATCGAGCGGCGTCACAAACGACCGGAGCCTAACGTCATATCTGCTCTTGCCGCGGCCAGAGGACTGGATTAAATGGCTCTTTGTGCCGGGTGCATATTTTGTCGCCTCATGGGTCAAAAATACAGCTGTAGGGTGGGGGAAGCTTGCGCTCGCAGTCCTGATCACAGAGTACTTGGTCTACTCTGCACGCTATCAGTGGAACGACATCCGCGGAATGTCGGATGACGCGGTCCATCCTCAGTCAGCAGCCCGGCTGCGGTTGCCCGCTTCGCAGGATAGAGAGCGGAGGCGCTTTGTCATTACAGTTAGCTTGATCGTTGCCCTCCTGCGTGTGGCGACAGCCATCGCGCTGGGGGCCATCATCGGTCAGACGACATGGGTGCTGAGCCTTGTGGGGCTGGTCTTCACAATTGCCGCCATCTACGAGTTCCTGAGAACCAAGGAATCCTCGGACGCTCGGGAAGCGGTACGGAAACTAGCCGCCGTGACGCTTTGGGTGGCTGTAGGTGCAGGTTATGCACTGCGCTACCTGGTGGGCCTTCACACTGCTGATGTCCCACTGCAGAGTGGACTGGCCGCCAGCGGAGCAGTTTTCATGTTTACTTTCGGCATCATGTTCGTCCTTCTCACTTGGACACTGGAGGCAAGTAGTTACTGCTACCGTCAAGCCGAAAGACCATCTCAATCTACTGCCAACTCTCCCAAAGGCGCCAAGCCTTCTTGGTTCACAGATGACCGACTGGCCTGCAAGCCACACTTGAGGATCCTCCTGAAAACTCTTGCTACCGTGAAGGTGCGTCACGGGTGGAGTGGTGAAATGTCCATGGAACCGTGCGGCGATAAGCCCGTCCTCCGGTACAGGGTCCCTATTCACTCCCCCTGGAACATCGCCTACTGGTCAGCCTCTCTAGCGGGAGTGTGGCTGGGTATCAACCTGTGGCAAGAAGATACCGGAGGCTACAAGCTAATCTGGCTGGTGATCAGCAGCTTGGCAGGAGCCGTAATTGTCTCTTATTCCCTAAATCCCACCAGTCGAGCAATGATCGCAATCATCGCCACCGTGGTCCTGTGGGGCGTGGCAGCGGGCGCCAGTAAAGACTTTGATCCATGGAGTGCTGCCGCTTCGGTAATCCCGTGGACACTTGCCACAACAACCTACCTGAGCTTTCGGTCGCAGACTTATGAACGCCTTAAGAATCTCGCGAAAGACCTGAGTAGACTGTCCGCCCGTCTAGCGCAGAATGTGGTCAAGGTAATTACCGGGCCCCAGACTTGGGAGACGATCCGATAGGGCGGCTCCTGATCGCGGCTGGCACCAAGCAGCTGTAAGACCGCAGCGCAGCCGCACGCCGGGCTCGCCCGTCTTACGGGTCGCGTATTCAGCCATCGCGGCGCCCATAGTTTGGCGAGTCGAGCTCGGTGTCCGGACTGTTTGGTTCCCGTGTGCCACGCCCGCTCGAGGCGGATGGCGTCCTCGGGGCTGGAAAAGGACCCGCCCGGCGGCTCTGACGACAGCCAGCGAATCGCGGATCCGCTTCCGTCACAATATGTGAATGCTTTGGCTACGCTGCGTACATCAGCCATGGCGAGCCCTGGGGGTACCTGTGACACAGATCCGGATTGCCACGTTCAACCTGGAGAACCTCGACGAGACCGCGCCGACCGCGCATCCGTCACTGGCCGAACGCGTCAAGCTGATGAAGCCTCAGATCAGCCGACTGCGTGCCGATATCGCCTGCTTCCAGGAAGTCCACGGTCAGGAGCGCCCCGGCCAGCCCCGTGCGCTGCTGGCGCTGAAGGAGCTGCTCGCGGGGACCAACCTCGACGGGGCCGCCCTGGTCAGCACCAAACCCGAGGACGACGCGGTCTTCGACATGCGCAACCTGGTCGTCGCCACCCACCTGCCGGTCATCAAGCACCAGCAGCTGAAGAACGACCTGGTCGCCGAGCCCCACTACCAGCGGCTCACCGCCACACCCCCCGACCCGGCGCCGATCCCGATCGGTATCGAGCGGCCCATCCTGCACGCACAGATCGACATCGACCACGCCGAACCCGGCCGCCTGCTGCACATCATCACCGTGCACCTCAAGTCCAAGATCCCCACCGAGATCCCCGGCCAGGTACTCGACTCCCAAAAGGGCATCTGGCGCACCGCGGACGCCTGGGCCGAAGGCAGCTTTCTGTCATCCATGAAGCGCATGAGCCAGGCCCTGGAAGTCAGGCGCCTGGTCGACCAGATCCTCGGCGAGGACCCGGACGCGCGCATCATCGTCGCCGGCGACTTCAACGCCGAACCCGAGGAAGTCCCGGTCCTGGCGATCTGCGGCAACGTCGAGGACACCGGCAACGGCGACCTCGCCGCCCGCGTCCTGGTCCCCATCGAGCACACCATTCCCAACGAGGCCCGCTACACCCTCTTCCACCACGGCCGCGGCCAGATGCTCGACCACATGCTCGTCACCCGCAACCTCCTGACGCACTACCGCGGTTCAGAGATCCACAACGAAGTCCTCCACGACGAATCCCTCGCCTTTGCCACGGACGTCAAGTTCCCCGAGTCCGACCACGCCCCCGTCGTCGCCACCTTCGACTTCGACTGACCTCACCTGCGATGAACCAGCCACGGCACCGTCATCGCCGCCTCCGACGCGGGCTCACAACCGCCCGTTGACGTATCGCCAGACGGCACCCCCAGCAGCCAGGTGCGCCGACCGCTGGGGGTAGCCACGAGCGATAACACCGTCGAAGCTCCCACGCCGTGCCCCCATTGGGGTAGCCGAGCCTCCGACGAGACAGCCCCGATGAGGCAAGGCCGCGAACACCCAGCACGCCGAGAAGACCATTCAGAGCCGGCACGAGCCGAGCGGCCGTCCCGGACCCGGACGCGATGGTTTGGGTGCACGGGCCGGCAGGCCAGGTGGGGGCGGAGGCACCGAAACCCCCGGCGGAACGGGGCGCGCTTGGCGTGCTCCTGCTGCGGGTGCCGGGCTGACGTCGGCTCGGCTACGGCCCAGTGCGTGCCGTGTCCGCAAGCTGGCTGAGGCGATCCAGATCCGGGATGGTGATGGATCGGGGTCCGGTCTCCACCAGGCCCTCTTGGCGCAGTTCACGCAGTACTTTGTGGACTTGCGGCTCGCGAATGCCGGCGAGGGCGGCCAGCTCTGAAGCGGTAAACCTGTAGACGATCAATGCCCCTGGAGTCCGGGAAGATCCGTGTGCCCCGGCGAGTTCCACGAGCAGCCGGGCCAGGCGTTCCTTTGCCGGATACGAGAGGAAGTCGAGCCGCTGCTGGTCCGCCCGGCGCAGCCGGTTGGCGAGGGTGGCGGTCAGGGCCTCGGAGACCTCAGGGCGGCGGGCCAGCAGCCTGTGCAGTACATCCTGTGGCAGTACCCGGGCTGTCAGCGGACCGGCGGCGGTGACCGTCGCCGAGCGCGGGGTCCCGTCCATGGCCGCCAACTCACCCACCGTGTCCCCGGCTGCCACGACTGCGAGGAGTGCAGTTGTACCGTTGTCCGCGGTCGCCGTGACCTTGGCGAAACCGGACAGCAGCAGCAGTACGTGACGATCCGTGCTTCCTTGCGTCAGCAGCTCAGCGCCCGTATTGAACCGGATCTCGGTGCCCAGGGTGAGCAGCTCCTGCCGGGCCCGCGGCGACAGCCTGCCCAGCAGACTGTGCGCGGGCCACTGCTGGGACAGCTGCTCGTGGGCCGGGGTGGTCAGGCTGCCGGAGCGGGTGATGTTCTGGGCAAGAAGTGCTGCACTGCGCAGTTCGTCAGGGATCTCGCCTTGCGTGCGGTAGCCGTGGTCTTCAAGGAGTCGCAGAAGTTCGCGAGCGGCTTGCACAGCACTTTGCGGATCAGCGTTGGGGTGTGCGATCTGATTTCGGAGCTCGGTGATCCTGCGTACCGTGCGGGCCCGGCTGAGTAGGGTTCGCTCGCGCAGCTGCCGGGCAGCCGGGCTGCCCAGGGACGACTGTTCCAGCAGTGCCTCGAAGTCATCGTCATCCCGGTGGCTGGGCATGCTGGTCACCTTCTCCCCCGTCTCGGTTCTTCTTCTGCTGCTTGGTCCGCCACCGGTAGAGCATTCCTTCGATGGCACGCACGGATGCCTCGTCAAGGATCTGGCGGATCTCCTCCTGGGAGTAGCCGTCGATGGTCAGGGCCACGATCGCCCTCATCCGCAGGTGCTGGGTTTGGTCCAGGTGTTCAAGCACGCTCAGGTTGCCCAGCACTTCCTCGGCCACGCTGAGCGGGCTGACAGGATCCTCGTACAGTGCCTGCTGCCTCTGTACGGCGCGGCGCTGTCGTTCTTCGCCGGCACGGTATCGGCGGAACTCGTTGGGGAAGTCGTACGCGCAGGCGCCCATGAAATAGGTGGCGATGCTCGCACCGCCGTCGTAGGTCCAGCCGCCTTCGATGAGTGCGCGCTGCCGGAAGCGGGGCAGAGCGTGGGCCACGGTCATGGTTGCCAGCTCCTCCCTCAGGTCGCTGTTCGAGGCCAGTTCTTCCAGGTCGAGCTCGTGGGGGTTGAGTCCGAAGCCGCGGTCGGCGACCAACTGGAAGATGAACCCGGAGTGCATCCACCCGCGCAGCACCGAGATGCCGTAGCGGACCAGCTCGTCCACGAACTGGTCGTACCGCAGCCCCTCGAAGCCGTCCCGGGCCAGCACTTCCAGGATCCGCTGGTCGCCCATCCTGCGGTCGATGCTCTCCTGCAGCCGTCTGGCCTCCCGGCTGTGACAGCCATTCATCTGGCGCAGGTCGTCTTCGGACACAGGCGCGCCCAAATCATGCGCCCCACGCCGACCTGGAGGTTGTAGGTCCCGGGCGCGCGCGACCGCGGACTGCCCGCCCGCGTCGTCGCCCTGCATTCCCTCCCCTTCCGGTCGTCGTCCGGTCTACCCTCACCTCACGTTGAGTGGGGGTCGCCTGCATCGCCCCCTTGTAGGTGCGCTGTTTCAGAACACCCCACGAGGTTTCTCAAGATTCTTTAGAGGGCTTACGAACCTCGAATCGGGTCCGTGGGGTACCGGGCCGGATGCGACGTAAGAGCGGGCGCCCGACACACCAACCTCCTGGAGCAGCACATGAGTTCCGCACCCGCACCCACGCCGCCGAACCCACCCGAGCCCTCCCAGCCCGGTCCGTTCATGACCCAGCACACCGCCGTCATCCTCCTGGCGGCGATCGTCATCGGCCTGGTCGTTGGGGGCCTGACGTTCCTCAGTGGTACACCGTCCGCAGGTGCGGTACTCGCAGGTCTGCTCAGTGCCGGAGGCAGCGTGCCAGTGCTGCGCACCCTCATCGGATGACACCGTCAGCGGCTGGCGAATACCTGGAAACGCCGAGATCCACTCCGCTTGCCGCTCAGACCAAGCCGTTGCTGGTACCGCAGGAAGGACCCGCCGGATCCCACGTGCGCGCACCTCTGTTTCGCGGGTTAGACCCGCCATACGCCACGACCACGACGATATGAAGTACAGGACACGCACGGACTCGACGTCATCGGCGTACTGGCGAAACTGGGGGCCAAGGCCGCAGTGCCGCAGGGAATCGGCTCGACGGCCTCCGGGGCGTGACGCGCTGTCCACGGCACACACTCGGCGAGACCGCTGTGCAGGGGGCGCCGGACAGCCGTCCACTTCGTGGCACACGGCACAGCTGTTGCTGCGGTGGCCGTGATGTGCGGGGCGGTGGTGAGCGTGGTGGCGAGGACAGCGGCGGCCACCGTGACGAGCAAGCGTCGGCTCATAGGCACCTGCCGTCAACCCCGGTGATCGCAGGGCCGGTCACGGCCGCACGCCGAAGATCACCCGCCCCAGGCCGCCGGGCAGCTTGTCTGCCCGGAAGCGTGCGGCGGCCCCGCCGACGCGCAACACCCTGGAAGGCCGCCCGATCCCCCGGCCGCTCCGCCACCACACCCCAACCTCCCCTCCCCTTCTTCTTTCTTCCTGGGATGGGTCAGTTGGTGGGGGTGCAGAGGGGGATGTCGGGGTCCCCGACTATGCCAAAAGGGCGTGGTGACCTGCGGATACGCCGTCAGGCGCAGGATGGGCGCGGACGGTTGTCGGTGGGGTTGTCGGGGAAGTCCCCGGTGGGGTTGCGGGCGTGGTCGGGGGCGGGGTTATCGCATCGTGACGCTGGTCGGGCCTTCACGGTCGGGGTTCTGGTCGGGGCCGGCTGCTGCCGTGGACGTACGAGCGGCGCCGGAGGAGACCGGCGCGGCAGCGTAGGTGAAGGGCAACGATGTTGAACGTGGACGCCGGTGGCGGGGACCGGCTCGCCTTGGCAGTGCTGGCGCAGTACCGGATGACCACTACGGAGCAGATGCATCTGACGATTGCGCCCGGGGTGCGGATCGAGCAGACCCGGCGCAGGCTGGCCAAGCTCCGTGGTGAGGGCCTGGTCGACCGCGTCACCCTGCCGCAGGCGGGCCGGACGCGGGTGTGGTTCGCCACCCAGTACGGCGTGGACGTCGCCTCCGAGTGGCCCGAGCTGCGGGAGCGGCGCCCGCCCCGGCTGATCGCGGACCGGACCGCGGCCCGGCTGCGGGCGGGGCATGCGCTGACGGTGACGGAGACCGGGCTGGCGTTTGTGCAGGATGCGCGTCGCCGGGGTGATGAGTGCCGGCCGCTGGACTGGATCCCCGAGGTGCACCACCCTCTCGGGGGCGGCGAGGCTGTCATCCCGGACGCGCTGCTGTACTACCGCGCCTGCGACGACGGCGGGTCGATGCTGCGGGCTTTCGTGGAGGTCGACCGGGCCACCATGGGGCCCGAGCGCCTGGCCGCGAAGCTGACCGCTTACGCCCGCCTCCACGACTACGTGCCCGCACCTGTGCCCGGGCGTCCCCGGACCGCTGCCGGGCAGCAGCTGCTGGAGGAGGACTGGCGGCGGCGCTATCCGCTGTTTCCGCGGCTGCTGTTCGTCCTGGACGGCACCGGCCCGGCCGGTGTCGAGAACCGCATCCGCGCCCTTCGCGCAGCAGCCTCGCAACTGCCCCCGTACGGCTTCCTACGCGACGTGCCCGTCCTGGTGGCCCCTCTGGTCAACCTGCTCCAGGACGGCCCGTCAGCGCCCGTGTGGAGTCTCGTGCAGGCCCCCGGCACCACAGTAGCCTGGACTCACTCCCGGCACCCGTGAGCTGGTTCTGGTCACCGAGGCCAGACAGCACTGGTGACCCTCTCAGGGGGGCGGACGATACTGAACATATGACGCGCGGTGACGGGTACGGAGACCTCCCCAGCCAGCCCGGGGACGGACAAGGATCACCGCAGGCGGTCGAGTACGCGCAGGACGGGGCCTGGGTCATCGCCGTCCCCGGCGCCTGGGACCTCAACTCCCTCGCCCCGCTCACCGCAACGATGGAGAAAGCCGCGGCAGCCCATGCGCTTCTCGTCGTGGACGCATCAGCCGTCACCTTCGCGGACTCCTCGTTCCTGAACCTGCTGCTCAGCATTCACAACTCCGGCACCACCACCCTCCGCCTGGCCGCAGCCGCACCACAGCTGCAGCGCGTCCTGCAGCTCACCGGAGCCGACACCGTCCTCGACATCCGAGCAACCGTCCACGACGCCACCACCCCCCAACACCCGGCCCTGCGCAGTCGCAGCGCACACCGCACGTGCAGCGACTGCGCACATGCGAGAAAGGGCCCCACCACGGCTCCCGGCACCCCGACCACAGACCCGACCACAGCAGCTCACAGCGTTACGCAGCCCCATGCACACCGCCCGGCACCTGATTGCGCAGCCGCCGCGCAGTCCGCGCGAACGAGTGCGCAGCCGCCGCGTGCAAGACCGAGCCGGTGACCTCGGAGCCTTGCACGGGTCATCGCCCTGCGCTCTGGACGATCCCGAACACCACAGCGGCCAGAACGCCGGCACCCGCCAGACCGACCGTCAGCGGCATCCCCAACGCCGGGCGGCGGTAGGCCAGGTACGCCAGACCGGCAACGTAGACCAGGCCGACCAGGACCAGGAGCAGCACAACGAGCAGCGCCAGCGCAGACATGGGAGATTCCCCCTCGGGATCAAGCACACGGGGAATCCCGCGTGCGGATGGATGGCAGGGCGCAGCGCCCTGGTAGCCCTGAGGTGCCGGCAGGGGTGTCGGACAGGGCGAAGACAGAGTGCGGGCTGCGGGGGTTAGCCCCGCAACCGGCTCTGAACTGCGCATTCGCCACCGAGGTGATCCCGCGTCTCGCCGACAAGGCGGAAGGAAGGAGGCTCGGGGCGCTGCGGCTGTGCCGACTCTCCGCGGCCTCGAGCCCGTATTCAATAGTTCCCGGCATCCTCGAACGCGGGTCCCGTGCCCCTGGGTGTGCGCCGCCGCCCTGCTACGGCCCCGGAGAGGATCAGGCACCTCCCTCCGGCTACCTGCGGAGAGAGGTGTCGGCGAGGCCGAGGGGCTTGCCCACAGCACCCCACCTGCACAAACAGGCGTCCGCGCGATGATGGGGCTGCAACTCTCGGTGCATCTGAAGGCGCAACGGTGGAACCAACCCTCCAGCCCCCTATGGACCCCACCTAGGAAGCAACCCGCCAGGGCCAGACAGAGGCTGCTGGCGCGCCGTGCCCAGTAGAGCTCGGCACGCCTGTCCGGTGCTGGGCAAGCCCCCGGTTCGTCGGGCTTGCCCAGCTGTTGCGGGACCCCGACCACGGGATGCCAGGGAGACGTACCACGGGCCCGACCAAACCCCGCAACCCCCGACCAAGACTCGTCACGACCCGACCTTGAGCCTGACCGCGGCAGGTCACAGCCTTGCGCAGCCCGATGCACACCGCACAAGCCCCGCCTGCGCAGCCGCTGCGCAAGACGCGCGGAGAGCGTTTGCCGAGAGCCAAACGCTTCATGGCGCCACGACCGGCTCCGAGCCCCCTCGGCCGCCCCGCTGTATGGGTGTTGAGCGGCCGTGAGTGCGCGCGCTTTCAAATCAGGACGTTATCTCTCACTACGCTCCGTGCGGGTAACCGAGAGTGACGGGGCTGTGCGATGCGGTGGTGGCGACAAGGTATCTGGCTGGGAGCGGTAGCCGTTACCGGCGGCGTGCTGCTCGTTGCGGTGTTCAGGCGAGAGGCGGGCGATGTAAAAACTCTGACAGCCGTCCTCGGCCTGGGGGTGTCGGTCACCGGATTGGCCGTCAATCTCTGGCGCAGCGGTGCAGCTGCTGAGGAGTCCGCCGAAGGTGCCTGGTCGCAGGAGCGGCTGGAGCGGCTGGCCGAACGGCTTGCGGCCGCGGTGCAGGAGCAGTGGCAGGCGGAGTGGCGGCTGCGCCGGCTGCAGGATCCGCACCCGTTCCAGGTGCAGTGGTCAAGGGCTGAGGCGTGGCTCGCCGACGTCCCCGAGAACGACGGTCCGTCCGCGGAGCCGGGCGCCGGGCTGGAGAGCATCTGGACGGCGCTCGACAGCGTGCCCTCGCGGAGGCTCGTGGTTCTGGGTGAGCCGGGCAGCGGGAAGACCGTGCTCGCCGTTCATTTCACACTGGAGCGCCTTGCACACCGCGTGGCCGGCGATCCCGTGCCGGTCGTCTTTCCTCTGGCCGGATGGCAGCCCGAACGGGAGCGCCTGCGGGACTGGATGGCCGCCCACCTGCGCGCCACCTATCCCGGCGCGCCGTGGACCAAGAAGCTGTTGGCGGCCGGTCTCGTGCTGCCCGTGCTGGACGGCCTGGACGAGCTGCCTCAGTCGTCGTGGGGCACGGCCATGCACCGGCTCAACGCCGAACTCGATGCCGGACAGCCCGTGTTGCTGACCTGCCGCACAGCGGCGTACACGAAGGCCGTGGAAACGGGAGACGTGCTGACGGCCGCAGCGGTCGTCGAGCTGCGGCCACTCACGTTCGAGGTAGCCAGCGCCTATCTCGTAAAGACCGCGCGGCCGGTGCGAGGGACGGACGGGCAGCGCGCCACCCTCTGGGACCCGGTCCTCGCCTACCTACGCGCGCACCCCCACGCGCCGGTCTCCCAGGCCCTGCGCCAGGCGCTCGGTACGCCGTTGATGGTGGCGATGGCCCGGGCCGACTACGGCGACACCGGCAACGACCCGGCCGAACTGCTGGAAGACCGGTTTGCCGACCCGGCCGCGCTGGAACGCCACCTGCTGGAGGCGTACGTGCCGGCGGCCTTCGCCGACAGCCCCCGCATCGAACAGGCCCACCGCTGGCTGCGCTTCCTCGCCGGCCACATGCAGCGGCAGACCACCCGGCAGCTGGCCTGGTGGCAACTGCGCCTCGAACTGCCCTGGCTCCTGCGCAGACTGGGGCCCGTCCTGCTGCTGGGGTGTGTGGCTGTTGCGGTCAGCTTGGGGCTGCCTTCACCCGCGACGGTCGAGACCGGTGGCTTCGTGGTCGGTGTGTGCCTGGGATACGTGATCCTCTCTCGCAGCCACTCCAACACAGCTGGAACAGCAGACCGTCGGCAACTCACGCAGCAGGCCAGGCTCGTCACCATGGCCGCACTGCCGGTGGGGGTGCTGGTCGGCTGCGCAACCCGCCCCGGCCTCGCCTGGTTTTCATCACTGCCCCAATCGGACCCGGTCGTGGGACGGCTCGGCCCGGCCGCGCTTGCCGTCGCATTCGGTCTGGCCACCGTCACCGCACTTGCCGTCATGGGAGTCGTCGGCGCACCACGCCCCTCTTCCACGCCCTTCGGAAGGCGCCGCCTTCTCACGAACACCGTGATCGTGCTGCTCGCCGCAGGCATCGCCTACCTGGCCATGGCGATCTTCCTCTCGGCTTTTTCGCCCTTCACGATTTCCCATGCCCTGTACTGCGGCCTGGCCGCGGTCCTGACCGGCGGCCTGGTCCTCCTGGGGCTGCGCGGCAAGTCCCGAGCCACCGGGGCTGCGTCCCCACGGCCCTCCAGGCATGCCGTGCGCCAGCGATTTGGGCGCCCCCTGCTACGAGGGCTCCGGGCCGGCCTGGTATCCGGGCTTGTCCTAGGAGCCGCCTTCGCCATCGCCGACACCGCGACACTGAGCGTGCGCGCTGGCCTCAACCAGGGCCTACCCCACGGCACGCTTCACCGCCTGGCGGACGGCACCCGCTATGTAATCACCCCGGACGGATGGCTCCACGGCCAACACCCCAACGGTGACCGCTACCTGCAGACACCCGCACCGGTCGACGGTGTGGCCAGAGAGTACGACGGCAGCCACTATGCGTTCCTCACCCACTCCGCCAAAGACGCCCGTCAGTATTGCCAGGACTATGGACCATGCACGCCCTTCCACAGCCGCGTCGAGTTCCACTTTCATGTGCGCCTGCTGAGATTCTTTGATCCGTGGGGCAGGCAAACCATCCAGGACTCTCTTGAGGTCCGGCTCCCGAACAGCCCATACGCCACATATACCTACGCCGACCCCATTGACGTGTTCAGCCCACTACCCGACCGCGAGGCCGGATGGCTGACCACGCTGCCCCCGATGGCTCTCTTCGGCCACACCCTGGGACTAAGCCTGACGATCGGCCTCACACTCGGCCTGGTCAGCGGCCTGGCCGCCGGCCTCCACGCCTGGCTCGTCTTCCCAGCCGACACCGCCCGAGCCGTCAGCCCCCTTGCCAGCCTGCGCACCGACCGGGCCACCGTCATCACACGAGGCATCACCCTGTTGACGTCAGCAATCCTCGTCACGCTCCTCCTCACGCTCCCGGATGTATCGATTACGGCCCTAGCGGACTACTTGTCGATCACTATCCTGGCCTGGCTACTCGTCAGCCCCTTCGCCGTCTTTCTCAGCGCCTGGGGCTGGTTCCTCACCACCCGGCTGTGGCTGTGCACTGCCGGACGACTCCCCTGGCGCCTCATGGCCTTCCTCGAAGAAGCCCACCAACGAGGAGTCCTCCGACAAACCGGCGCCGCATACGAATTCCGCCACGCACGCCTCCAAGAACAACTCGCCACCTCCGCACCTCAAGAACAGCCGCAGTAGGACTGAAGCGGAAGAGGAAGACGTCCCGGCCTCCCCGACGATGACGAGCGATCCCAGCCAACGGGTACTGCCGATGGGCCGGGCGACGGAAACCTGGAGCAGCCCCGCAACAGCCTCTTCCACGACCGGATTTGCGCCCACAACATGTCGGTCCAGGGTGTGTACCGGAAGTGGATCTTGATCGTGGGTTGGCCTCGACTTGTGGCCCTGACCCGATCCGGAGCCGGCAAACCCGGGCCACGGCTTCATCGCGCGATTGGCTGACGCACGTCCAGATAGCAGCGCAGCCGGACTCCTGGTTCGCCCGGCTCGCGGGTCGTGCGGTCCGCCTCTGCGGTTGCCCAGCGGGAAGCGAGTGCTTGCTGGACGGCGAATGCGGTCGCATCGTCGGCCGCTGTAACCTCCACAACGGCCAGGCCCTGTTCTGCTACATGCGCTTCGTTGATCGGCCTCACGCTCTGATCGACGCCCTCTCGCGGTGCTGAGGTTCGAGCGGGAGGGCTTCTTCACCCGTCCGGGTGCGGTCGCGGCTCCGGGTTGCCGCCGGAGGCGGAGCGGGGCTGGTTCAGGCTTTGCGGAGGGCGCGGATCTTCTGCTGGGCGGTGTTGACGGCGCTGTGGAGCTGAATGCGGGCGTGTTCTTGTTCCATGGCCCGCTCCATGGCGTTTTCCATGGCCTGTTGCATCTGGGCCACCCGCGATCCGCTGGAGGCGGCGGGCAGGGTGAGGGCCTTGCCGAGGTAGGTGTCGAAGCGTTGTACGACGGTCTCCAGTTCGGGGCGGATCATGTCGAGCTGCTCGGCGGAGGTGTGGATGAGGTTGCGGAGCTTGCGCAGGGGGGTGAAGTCCTCGGCTCGGCAGGGCTTCTGCGCGAACTCGCACAGCTTGTCGACGGCCTCCTTGAGGTGAGCGGCGACGTCGTCGAGGTCTTTGGCGTTGTCGTCGGTGATGCGGGTCTTGTTCATCCACGCGAAGGCCCTGGCGCCCTGGCGGTAGATGAGGAAGCTCAGGAGGACGGTGGCAGCGCCGACCAGCGCGGCCACGGTGAGGGACCCCGCCGCGGTGCCGATGGCCAGGGTGGTGGTGCTGCTGAGGTTCATCGGGGTGGTTCCGTTTCGTCGGAGCGCTGCGCGACCTCCCCCGCGGGGCCTGCGGACGCTGCAGGGTCAGCTTCGTGCGTGTCGTTGGGCCGGGGCCTGGATCATGCGGGCGAAACGATCTTGTTGAGCCTGGGTATGTCGGTGACGACGAGCTGGCGGTACTTGCAGTCGAGGACCCGTTTCCGGCGCAGGCCGGCAACCACGTTCTCGACCGTCGACTTGCCGAGCAGCAGGGCCCGGGCCAGGTCGGTCTGGCGCGGCCCCATGATGGTGACCCGGCCCGGGTCGCCGGGGTCCTTGGTGCCGGCGACCTGGGCGAGGTGCAGCAGGAGGGTGCCCACGCGTTCCAGCGGGGACCGGTCGGCGGTGCAGTAGATCATCTCGTCGCTGCGGTTGCGTGCCTCAAGGCTGCGCAGCAGCGCAAGCTGGATGCGGCGGTTCCGCTTGAGTAGAACGTTCATGCTGTCGATGGGGCAGGGCATGGCCCAGGTCGTCGACAGGCACACCGTGCGCACCGCGGAGGCGGGGTCGATGAGCTTCGCCTCGCCCAACAGCTGGCCAACACCGCGGAAGCGGACCACGGTCGGGGCGCCCTTGCCGGTGCCGAAGGGGAAGCGCTCCTGGACCACGCACCCGCCCAGCACTATCTGGACCATGCGCCCGTCGGTGCCGAGCGGCAGGTGCTGGCCCTGTGCGTAGGTGCGGGCATCCAGCCCCCACTCCTGGACAAACATGGACCAGGTGGAGGCCGGCAGGTAGTCGAGAAAACTGCCCTCGGGCATCGGCTGACGCCCCGTGAGCACCTCGGCCGGGTGAAACGCGTCGACCTTCGGGGCGGGTGAGGCCATCGCCCTAACCCCCCGCCCGCACCCGAGCGCTGGCCCGCGCCGCGGCGAACCGGGCGGCCCCGCAGCCGTGGTGAGGGCAGGCCAGCACGGCCGTGACGCACTCCGGCATGCGAGAGTTCCGCAGGGCAGGCAGGACGACGCCGTACACGACGGCGGTGATCATCTGGTCTGAGCTCCTCTTCGGTGCGGCAACGCTTCCAGTGACGGGTCCAGCGCCCTCGACGCCCGCGCGCTCCCGGGGTTGGTCAGACCCCATGCGGTATCCGATGACGCTTTGAGGACAGTCACGTTACTCCGTCACCCCAGCGAATCCCAGCAGCTCCAGCCGGGGCGAAACAAATCCCCGTGAGCGGGGATTCTCAAGGCGCCGATTTGCCTCACAACCGGACACTGTGCCGCAGATCACACCCGATTCGGAAAATAAATATTCCGCAAACTCGCTTTCCGAATTTGCACCCACGGAAAGGAAGGGAGTCAGGGGCGAACAATGCCCGGCATCGCCGTAAACGGTGCAGGACAGGACGGAGGCCCCTGGGAACCACCCCAGAGGCCTCCGTAATGGGCCTGGACCCGTCATGGCTCAGACCGTCTTCCAGTTAACACCAAGAACTACACAGGCGGCGTCCGGACACTGGGACAGGAGGCAAGTCACCCTATAGGGAGGGGTTTTCCGTGCCCTATGTCCTCCAACCAGGGCGCCACATGTGACGGACGCCATGCCACTCACCCCTGAACCGTTCGCCCCATGTGCACCTGTATGCGCTGACCGAGCTCCAGCGCCCCCCAGCCCAGCCATGCCGCGACGTGCGGCATGATCCGCACGGGCCGTCCGCGGCCATCCCGAGGACCGTAACTCCAGGGCACATATATCTACGCTGACACACGCATACACGATGCGAACAGACGTCCGACGCCCACCCCTCGACAGCAGCATCGCGGATAAAGCAATTTCCAGCGGGCGGTAATGAATTCCTCACACAGGAGGACCTTCGATGCATTCCCATCCCGCCGTCCCGTCAATGCACGGACGAATTCTCTGATCAATTACGCGCCGGTTGCTTGTGTGCGATTCCTGTTCATATCGGCCGCAACATCATGTCGACTAAGCGTTAAAATAACCCCTGCCCCAACAGGTGTTCCACACCTATCCGCGCACCCCGATCACCCGTCAACTCGCCACAGAGGCAAGCGAGTCGCCGCAGAAAGCCAGCCGCCTTGGGGGCGCATGCGCCGACGCGTGCGCCCCCGTAAGTGCCCCGACCGCACCACCTCGCACCTGCCGCACGGCGACGCCACACGGCCATCTCCGCCGAGCCAGTCCCCATCACCACAGGACCCCCGACCAGCCCAAACAGGGATCTCCACGCCGCCCCCACCCGCCAGTAGCGCACCAACCGTCGAAGAGGCCCGCCGACAGGACGAACTCCAGCGGGCCGCCCGCAGGCCGTACCACTCAAACAGCGACACGCCGGTTTTCACCCACAAGGGTGAGCACGGCAGCGCAACTGCGGAGCAATGGGCGTGTCGGATCAGGCGCGGGGCAACTGACAAGCGGCTGCCCCTTGTCGGGCCGCGCCGTGAGCATCGCGGCCACGAGTGTCGCTCGTGACGGGTCCCCGCCCAGTAGCCCGGACCGGGGCGCGCTCCAGCGGTAGCGTCGCGCCCGGATCGGTCTGGCCACGAACCAGCGTCTGTGCACCTGCCGCGCTTCAGGCACTTCGCGGCTTACGACCCGCCGCCTTCTTCGCGGTCGTCTTTTTGGCCGTGGTCTTCTTGGCCGGCTGTTTCCTCGCGGCCGCCTTCTTCTTCGGCTTCGGCAGCTCGTGCACCTCGGCCGGCTCTCCGCGGGTGGCCTTGGCCTGCTCAACGCTCGCGTTCAGCGCGGCCATCAGGTCGAGCACCTGGGCTGGCTGCTCCGGCTCCGGCACCTGCGGCAGCGGCCTCTCCTCCCGCTTCGCCTCGATGATCCGCGCCATGGCCTCCGTGTACGCGTCGCGGAACTCCTCGCCTTCGAGGTCGTCGCGGGCCAAGGTGTCCATGAGGGCAAGCGCGCCCTCTATCTCCTGCTCGTCGACGTCGACCGGCGGCGGGTACAGCTCCTTGGGGGAGCGGATCTCGTCCGGCCAGCGCATGGCGTGCAGGACCAGCGCGCCCTCCCTCACACGCAGCAGGCCCAGGCGTTCCCGGCCGCTCCACGCATACTTGGCCACAGCCACCTTGCCGGAGCGGCCGAGGGCCTGGACGAGCAGCTTGTACGGCTTCGCCGCGACCTGCCCGCTCGGCTGCAGGTAGTACCCCTCCCCGATCCGCAGCGGGTCCACAGTCTCCAGTGGCACGAAGCCCTGGATCTCAATCGCCTTCGCCGTCGGCAGCGGAAGGTTCCGCAGTTCCTCGTCGGTGATCGGAATGACCTGGGTCCGGGTCAGCTCGTAGCCCTTGCCGATCTCGTCCTGGGTGACCTCGCGGTCCTCCAGCTCGCACACCTTTCGCACCCGGACCCGGCCCATGTTCTCTGGGGGTTTCGGGACCGTGGTGTGACGTCGTACGGCACCTCCTCGTTGAGGTCGTAGGACAGGTTCTCCGGGGGTGTGGCTCTGCGGTGGATCGTTGCGATCGACTCGTGGACTAGGGGTACAAGTGCGTGCATTTCCTGTACGGATGCCTTCGGGCCTTCGGTACTGGACCGTGATGGATGACGATTTTGAGGTCGTCGAGGACGCTGACCGCTTCCTGCGCGAGATTCGGCTGGCGCGAGGGCGGGCGGAGCTGACGACGAAGGCATACGCCGAGGGCCTTGTCCTGTTCTTGCGCTGGTGTGTGAGGACGGGGCGGGACTGGCGGACGGCGGCTCGCGAGATGGGACTGTTCATCCTCTGGCTGAGGTGGACGCCCGGCAACGGCGGGCAGCGCCAGGTCGTGGTGCCCGGGCCCGGGACCAAGCCGGTCCGCGGGGACACCCGGATCAACAAAGTGCTCTCCGCCGTGCGGATGTTCCTGGTCCACGCGGTCATCAACAAGGCCGTGCCGGCCTCGGTGTTGGAGCAGATCTACGAACTGAGCGACGACCACGACCTGCCCTTGGCGGCCCGCGGTGAGAGCGGCGCGATGCGCCACCGCCTGCGCGCCCATCACCGGCTCCAGGAACCCGAGACCGAGGTCGACCGGGCCAGCGATGAAGAGGTCATTGCGATGTTTCTCGCGTGCCGCTCGGCGCGCGACCGGCTGATCATGCTCCTGCTGTCCCGCGTGGGCCTGCGTCCAGGGCAGGTCGCTGGCCTTCGTCGCCGTGATCCTCACCTGCTGCTGGACTCGCGGTCACTGGGCTGCCACGTCGAAGGCGCCCACCTGCATGTCGTCCGGCGTCAGAACGAGAACAACGCGTGGTCGAAGTCGAAGAAGTCGTGGGTGATGCCCGTGGACTTCCTGGTCGTGCAGGCATTCGACCAGTACGTGCTGGAACGGCATGAGCGTCTGGGGTCCGACGGCAGCGACTTTCTGCTCGTCAACCTCTTCCGCCGCCCTCTGGGTGCGCCGGTCTCTGCAGACGCAATCGGGGAGCTGTGCGAATCGTTGTCTCGCCGGGCGGGGCTGGGCCGCAGGGTGGGGCCGCGGATGTGCCGGCACACGATGGCCAGCAACGTTGCCGACGCCGGCGGCAAGTTGGACGAGGTGCAGATGCTCCTGGGCTACAAGCATCCCGAATCCGCGCGCCCCTACTTGCATCCGGCGGCATCACGGCTGCGTGAAGCAGTCAACCGTGTCCCCTCGCCGCGAGAACTGGGCTGGGAGGGCGCCCGATGACGGTTACCACTGCTCCGCTCCGGCCCACAGCGCGCCTGGAGGAAGAAGAGGACGGCAGCAGGACCGCGGAATTGCGGGCCGCGGTGGATCAGGAACTTCTGGACCTGCTGGGCTGGTCGGACGAGGTTCGGATGCTGTTCTTCCCTTACGACCACCACCTCCTGGGCATGCCGATGTGCAGGGTGACGGGCTGCTTGCAGGCCAGTGTCGCCCGGCAACTGTGCGAGGGGTGCCGGCTGCGATGGAGGCAGGCAGGGAGGCCCGACGTGGACGAGTACGTGGAGCATGCTCGCCCCGGTATGCGCCGGACCGGGGTCGAGGACTGCTTGGTGAGGGGATGCCCGCGGCCGTTCCGGTCATGGAGAAACCCGGTCTGTTCGACCCACTTCGGCCAGCTCACCCGGCTTCAGGTGACGTTGGAGGAGTTCCTCGTACGTGATGACGTTGTCCCTCTGCCGGCCTTCGGGCACTGCGAGGTCCTGGCTTGCCACCGCAAGCGAGATGGCAACTCCCCGTACTGCCATGGCCATCGTGTCCGCTGGTCCTGGGCCGCCAAACGCGGCCTGAGCACACACGACGAAGCCCGATGGCGGCGTACTGCCGCGCCCGTCTCGGCAAACAACGAGGTCAGCCTGCGCGGACTGGCCGACCGGGTGGTCGCGGAAATCCTCTACGGCATCCAGGCACGTACCCGAGAGGGGCTGCACACGACGCAGCCCGTGCTCCGGACGCTCACCAACCGGCTGCGCGAACTCGAACTGCCCTCGCTGACCGCAGTAGACCTGGACCAGGTATCCCGCGGCGAACGGGGGTTCTGCAGCAGCCTGGTCACCCAAGTCAGCCGCTTCGGGCTCACCCCGGAGGGCGAACGGGCCAAGGACGTGTGGAACGGCGCCGTCTTCGGCCATGCCGGCTATCTGCGCTTCACCGGGATCCACCAGCCATGGCTCCGCAGTGCCGCTAAAGAATGGGCGTTCTTCTCCCTGCCTCAGCGCCGCGGCAAGGCCATCGCCACGTGCCAAGAAGTCGTCAGCGCTTTCGCACTCCTCTCCGAGAGCCTGCAACTGCAGCGCGAGGACTGCGGCAACGACATCCGGGCCGTGGGCCGCAGGGACATCACCGCCTTCGTCAACCGGCTGAGCTACCTGCGCACAACCGGCGTCATCTCGGAGCGCAGAACAGTGGTCATCAGCCGCTATGTACGCAGCAATCTGGCCCGGATGCGGTCTCTGGGCCTGACCCGGCCCGGCGAGCCGCTACACGGCCTGCCGGACGACTTCGCCCTCCTAGCCGAGGACATCCCCGACGACCCCGAGGACACCGAAGCAGGCAAAGACCTCCCGCCCGAGGTCATGCGGCAAATCTGCGAGCACCTGCCCTCACTCGCCGGCAAGAAGCGGAACGGCAACGAGAACCTGGTGGCCACAGAGCTGCTGATCGACACCGGCAGGCGGCCCATGGAGATCTGCCAACTGCGGTGGGACTGCCTCCAACAGGACACCACTGGCCAGAACGTCCTGATCTACGACAACTACAAGTCCGGCCGCAAAGGACGGCGCCTGCCGATCTCCGAGGCAACGGCAGGAGTGATCACCAGGCAGCAGGAGCTGATCCGCACCGACTTCCCCCGGACTCCCACCGCTGAGCTGATGCTCCTGCCGACACGGGTAGGCAACCCCCACGGCCGCAAGCCGCTCGGGGCCGGCTGGCTGTCCGGCCGCCACCGCGAATGGATCCAGTCGCTGCCCGAGTTCCTGGTCCCCACCCGCGTTGAGATCAACGGGCAGCAAATCACCAAGATGCTGCCCTTCGACAAACCCAAGATCTTCCCCTACGCCTACCGGCACACCTACTGCCAGCGGCACGCTGACCAGGGCATCCAGCCCGACGTCCTCCAAAGTCTGATGGACCATCGCCAACTCGCCACTACTCAGCGTTACTACCGGGTAGGTGAGCAGCGTAAACGCGAGGCCGTCGACCGCGTATCGGCGATGCAGTTCGACCGTCACGGCAACCGCATCTGGCGGCAGGCCAAGGAACTGCTGGACGACGAGTACGCCCGCCGCGCCGTCGGCGAAGTTCAGGCACCCTACGGCGTCTGCGTCGAGCCGTCCAACGTCGCGGCCGGCGGACACGCCTGCCCTGTCCGATTCCGCTGCGTCGGCTGCGACCACTTCCGCACAGACGCCTCCTACCTCCCCGATCTGGAGGCATACCTCGCCGACCTGCTGCGAAACCGAGAACGCCTGGCCGCGTTCACCTCCGCTGACGACTGGGCAAAGGTCGAGGCCACACCTTCCGATGAGGAGATCGCCCGGGTCCGTCGTCTTGTGCGGCGCGTCCGGGAGGACCTCGACGCCCTCACCGACGAGGACCGCACGCAGATCAAGGAAGCCACCACCGTCCTCCGCCGCAGCCGCCAGCACATCGTCGCCCTCGGAATGCCCCGCGTCGGACCGCCCATGCCCGACTTTCGCCCCGGCAGAACAGCATGACCAACATGAGTGACGGGCGGCGGGCCGACTCGGCCCGCCGCCGGGAGCGCGTTCTCAAGGCCCTCGACACGATGCTGCGAAGCGACGCCGACATCACCGTTTCGGCTCTCGCCCGCACAGCGCGAGTGGACCGCACCTTCCTCTACCGGCATCGGGACCTGCTCGAACGTGTCCATGCGGCTGCGGCCGCCCCTCCCCAGGAGGGGCGGGCCGCTGCCGTCAGTCGGGCCTCCCTGCAGGCCGACCTGGCCAACGCGCTGGAACGGAACAAACGCCTTGCCGCGCGGGTCCGGCAGTTGGAGAAGCGCCTCTCCCAAGCCCTCGGAGAGGCCGCCTGGGCCGAGTCCGGCCTGGGGGCGCCAGCCGACATCGACCAGCTCCAGCAACGCATCAAGATGCTGGAGCAGAACCTCGCCGACATCCAAGGTCAGCTCGATGACCGTGCCGATGAACTGGAGGCTGCCCGAGCGGCCAACCGCGAGCTGACCCGGGCCCTGAACCAGCGCGAAACTGCCCACCGGTAGGTCTGACGGGCCACCTCCGCGTCGTCTAGACGTGAGCATATGATCGCCAAGCGTGAGCTTTGCTGTTGTCTGACGCATTGAGGGGGAACGGTGCCGGGGAGACATACTGCTCAGGTCCTGAGTGTGGCTGCTGCGATCGCGATGTTGTCCGGGTGCGAAGGAGCAGATCGGCCAGGGCCGGAGGCCCCGACCAGGGTCCCCTCGTCGGCTAAGGCCGATGTCGTGCTTGGTAAGGAGCAGCTGCGGGTCGTGCTGCCTGGCGCAGCCGATGTGCCCCCGGGATGGAAGGCAGCAAGTTCCTACCTCATAGAGGGCGAATCGGGTACCGATGGCCGCGTTGCCTTCGGTAGAAGGGGTTATAGCGCGCCAGATCTCAACGGTCACGTCGTTGGGTTCGGGCTTAGATCGTTCAGGAGTCGCTCACAGGCCGAGGCCGACTACGGCAAGTGGAAGAGGCGTACTGCCGGCACGCAGCAGGCAGCGGCGCAGATAGACGGTGCGGACACGGCATACACGATGGTCTATTGCCTCGGCCGGAGCTACTGCAGCAGCTCAATCCAGATGCAAGTGGGGCCCGTCAGCGCGTACGTGAACATCAACACTGATGGGCCGCCGGCTGCAGATCCAAAGGTGCTCAACTCCGTGGCACGCACCTTCGTGCTGCGCATCCGCCAGGCAGAGCAAGGCCAGAGGCCCACCGCGAAGGCCGGCTGAGGCTGCGGCGGCTGACGAAGGCTTCCGCAGCCTGGGCGCCGGGAGCCGTACAAGAGCGCGGCGCTTCCATTACACCGATCCGAAGACGATTGGCTCGATTGGCTGCCGCGCAGCGGGCGCAGGAGGGATCCCGCGTTCGCTCGATTCAGCGATGGCGCCACACCTGTTGCACCAGATACCGTCGTCCGCACCGACGCTGAGCTGCACGAATCGGCGCATTTGAGAGTCGCAGCACTCTTCTCCCTCAGAGAACCCATGTCCTCCAGGTGGTACTGGTGGAAGTGGATGCTGTGGTCCTCCGTCGCGCTGACCACATTGATCGGCACCGTGACCAGACCGAACGAGATGGCGCCAGACCAGATGGTTCGGGGCATGGCAGACCTCCGCAGTACGCCCCGAGCACACTCAGCCTAGAAGCCGGGCCAGCACTGGGCACCCCAAGGGCCATCCCGGTGTTCTGGTGCCTGCTTCGGGGCTGTTAGGACTCGAATGTCAGGGCGTCACTGTCGTTGCTTCGGGAAGGCGCCGCCGGGATCATCGTCCGTCGGCTGACTTGCCTCCCGTGTGCCGGACAGGCCAACTGCTGGGGCTGTGGTCGCGGAAGTCGGCGATCGCGGTCCTTGTCTTGTCCGCGGCGTCCCACTCTGCGTGGTAGTCGCCGGTGGGTGTGCGCCAGTCGCGCACCAGGCGTTCGGCTACCTCGGCGACGTCGTCCGGGCGCGCGAAGATCCGGCGCAGTGGGGTGAGCGGCCGGTGCGGTCCTTGGATGCGGGGGTTGGCGCCGAGTGGCGTGTAGGCCCAGCCGGTCTCGTCGGTCCAGGTCATCCGGATGCCGCCGATGCCGTGGGTCCGGCTGACGTCCCAGGCGAGCATCAGGTACATCGTCTCGCCGTGCTCACGGCCCATTGTGCCGGCCCGGATCTTGCCCGGCGGGATGCCGCGCGTGGTGAGGGCTTCGTCGACGGCTTGCGCGTAGGGCCAGTGCGGCAGTACGGGGCTCGTCCCCGGCGGATCAAGCAGCATCTCTTCGCCTTCCCGGGGCGGACCGTGGGGTCATGACGCGTGGGGGAAGGTCGCGGCGGGGCCGACCGCGGTGGGCCGAACTTGGCGCGGATGCGGTCGATTGCGGCTTCGGCGACCAGGCGGGCCTCCCTCGCCTGGTCGAGGCTGATCTGTTCGGCGACCTGGCCGGCGTCGATGAGGTCCTCGCCTTTGAGGGCGAGGCCGGTCAGGCGGCCGCGCTGCAGGCCGGCGGCGTCCATCAGCTGATAGGCGAGGGATCGCAGGTCCTCGTCGTGCGCGGACGCCTCTCGCAAGCGGCGGGTCTTCTCCCAGCTGGTACCGCCGGCGAACCGCAGGGTCAGGGTGAGCGCGCGGGCCGCCTGGTCGCGATTGCGGAGCAGCACGCCGAGTTGGACGACCAGGTCGAGCAAGGCGGCGCGGACGGCGGCCCCGTCCAGGGTGTGGCGGTCGAAGGTGTGCCGCACGGTCGCGGAGGCGGGCAGGGCGCGGGCAGCCGGGCGAGCCAGTCGGCGGCGTGCTCGGGCGCAATCGCGAGGACCCCGCCCGGAGCGGTTGATCTGTCCGGAGGCAGTCGCCGCGACCGTGATGGTCGGGCCGATGCCCACGCGGACGTCGACGCCCAGGCGGGAGATGGCCCGCACGCGCAGGACTTCGCCGAGCCGCCGGCCGTCGACACCGTGGTAGCGCAGTGCCCCCTTGAGCTGGACCAGGGCCGCGGACGGCGGCAGCGCCTGGACGACCGGGGACAGGTCCGCCAGGAGCTCCAGGACCTGCCGGTAGGTCTCCTCCGGCAGCCGGTCCGGGCAGCGCACATGCATCACCGACGGCTGCCCGACCTGCGGCGTCTCCACGTTCACCAAAGTCCACCTCCCACACCTCACGTTATCGAACATAAAATCGAGCACGCGAGTGCGCGAGCGGTTGATCATGGGCCTAGAATCAAAAATGTGTTCGACGACCTGCCGCCCGACCTGGACCGCCTCCACACGTTGCGGGTCTGGCACGCCATGTGGCTGGCACGCATCGACTGCAAGATCGCCGCGATCGTGAAGCAGCAAGCCGAGCAGGAACAGGGCCGACAGCGACGGCCCCGGCCACCGGAGTGGATCATCGAACTCGGCATCGGCACCGGAAGCCCACCCACACGGGTCCACGCAGGCGACTGCCACATGGCAGGCAAGCGCCGCCGCCCCATCAACCAGGACGAGGCCCGCCGGCTACTCGTCGCTGGCACCACAGCCTGCACCCACTGCCACCCCGACCAGCATCTGGGCATCCTCGACTTAGCCACCGCGCGCTGCGGCGCGCGAGGTCAGTTCTGCGACGGAATCCGGGCGGTGATCTCCCGGTCCATACGAACTCCCGCAGGCGACAGCGAACCGTCCTGGGCCGCGCCCTCCTGGCACCGCATCAGATCGAGCACTTCCCCCAGGTCCACACCGCCCGCCAACAAAGCCGTGATCGAAGCGCGTCCCCCTGCCGACCAGACAACGACCACAGACTTCTCTCGGCGTCGCTCAGCCGTCTCGCCCTTCACACCAACGGGTCAACGCGTCCCCTGCACAAGAAAAACGGCATGCGACATGATGGAGGCGGCCCACTGCAGGACCGAAACGACCTTCGAACACACCGGGCCGACGAGTAGAAGGACGCACCGTGATCGACATAACCCGTGAACAGGAAGACCTGCTCACCATCTGCGCCCTGCGAGCGCAGAACAAATCCGTGGACTGGAACCTCATCGCCCGTACGTGCCAGTCCCGCGAGGCCTTGGACGTCGTCCTCGGCGGAGACCTGCCCGAAGACTCCGCCATCGCACGACGCAACCAGCCCCTCCTGCGCGAGGCCCTCCCCTATCTCGACGACGCCCGTGCCCGGGTCGCCGCCGAGCGCGAAGCCGCGGAAAAGGCAGGCGCCCGTCTCGTCACCGTCCTGGACCCCGACTATCCCGCCAACCTGCGGGTCATCCCCAACCTGCCGCCCTTCCTCTTCTACCTCGGCGACCTCCAGGAGCGTGACGCACGATCAGCCGCCGTCGTCGGCACCCGTACCGCAAGCGAGGACGGCCTTCGCCGTGCTGCCCGCATGGCCCGGGAACTCGTCGAGCATGACGTCGTGGTCTTCAGCGGCCTGGCCAAGGGCATCGACACCGCTGTCCACACCGCGACCGTCGAGGCCGGCGGCCGCACCGTCGCCGTCCTGGGCACGGGCATCGCCGCGCGGATCTACCCCGCCCAGAACAAGCTGCTGGCCGCGCAAATTCTCGACAGAGGCGGAGCGCTCCTTTCCCAGTTCTGGCCCACCTCCGCAGCCGCAACCTGGACCTTCCCCCGCCGCAACGTGGTCACCTCTGGATCGACCATGGGCAGCATCGTCATCGAGGCGTCCTCGACCTCCGGCGCCAAGATGCAGGCCCGCATCGCTCACGAGCACGGCAAGCACGTCTTCCTGCTCAAGTCCCTGGCCACGAAGGAACCCTGGGCGGCGAAAATGATCGACGAGGGCAAGGCCGTGGAAGTCTCCGAGCTGAGCGACATCCTTGAACGTCTGGGCAACGCCAGGCGCGTGCAGCAGGCAGGACAGCAGCGTCTACAGCTCGCGCTGGCGGGCCTGTGACCAACGCGTCTGACTTACCTCAGCCGCTCGGTTTTCCCAAATGCCCCAGGTGCGCCTACCGCTTCATCGGCGCACCCCACGTCTGCGCGCAGTGCGCAGCCGAAAAAGTGCGCCCGCTCGCAGAACACCACTGCGCTGTCTGCAGCCAGAGCCTCAGCAGCGCCGATACACGATGCCGGAACATCATCTGCAGCTGGCCGTCCGAGCGCCGGTTCTTCACGAGGGTGGACGCCGTCGCCCTCTACGCGCCGCCACTTGAGCAGACCATCTGGAAGTTCAAGTACGACGGTGTGGCCGGCTGGGGCGTGGTCTTGGGGCGTCTCATCATCGGCTGGCTCAACGCGCACACCGACGACTTAGAAGACATCGACCTCATCCTCGGCAATCCCACGGCCCCCGATCGCGCCCCACTCCAGCACGTTGAAACCATGCTGGAAGCCGCGTTCGCCGAGGACGCCCTGGGGCAGTGGCCCATCGCCGATCCCGACAGCCCCGTACTCATCAAGCAGCACGAGACCGGCAAGTCCGCTCGCAGCAAGGGATGGCAGGGAAAAATGGATGCCGCCCGCGAGCACGCTGCCGCCCTCAAACTCCGTCAGAGCGTCGAAGGCCAGCGCATCCTGCTGGTGGACGACGTCTTCACCACGGGCGCCACCTTCCACACTGTCGGCAGACGGCTGATGGCTGAATGGGGAGCGGTGGAGGTACGAGGCCTGGTCCTCGCCCGCGTGCCCTTCGGCACGATCTAGCAGCCGTTCGACCGGCTGACTGCCGTACGGAGCGTCTCCGATCGCGCGGAGAGGACAGCGACCCAAGCGACCGAGCACGGCGATCCTCCACTCCACCGGGGAGGACACACGCATGTACCTGGCGTGCATGTGAAACGACGGGCCCTCCACCTTGATCGTGGACACCTCGACACTGGATCTTGAGTCCAGGGAGAGGAGTCCCAGGTGGGGACCTACAAGTACTCGGCGGAGTTCCGGGCCGACGCGGTGGCGTTGGCCCGTTCGTCGGGCCGACCCGTCTCGCGGGTGGCTGCCGAACTGGGTGTGAACCACGAGACGCTGCGGCAGTGGATCAAGACGGCGGAGAAGGCGGAGCGGCCCGAGGCCGTTGTGGCATCGGCGAAGGACGCGGAGATAGCGGCCCTGCGCAAGCAGGTGCGCGAGCTGGGGATGGAGCGCTGCCTCGCAGGCATCTCTCGGTGTGAGGTCATCTCTGGTGGTACGGATGTTGGGAGCCGCAGTTCCTCCGGTTGGTCAGCGCGGAGACTGACACAGCAACGCGACACCCGTAATTTCCTCCGCCGAGTTGTGCAGTCAAATACGGCGCCGCAACCAGCCGCTGCCGCGGCGCGGCCCGCGCGAAGGGGTGGCTACGCGTGATCCGAAGGCGTGTGAGTCGGCTGGCAGGCGCGCGGACACGCCGTCTGCCGGACGGCATCTGATCGCCGATCAAGCAGTCCTGTGGAGCCCGGAAAGGTCGCCGCCGCGGCGAGTATCGTTCGTGACCGGAGGTCCAGAATGAGCGACAGTCCGGGTGCCGCGCTGACTCCGATGCATCCGATTACTTTCAGCGGGTCCGGATCAAGGAAGAGCTGTGGCTTCGTGAGCATGCGCCCGTGACGCAGGCGGCCCTGGGTCCGGGCGCGAGCGCAGAGGAGATTGCAGCCGTGGAGGCGGCGTTGGGGGTCGCCGCGCCGGCGGAGCTGCGGACGCTGTGGGGACTCGTCTCGGGCGGCAACGTCAACGGCGGCGGCTTCTGGCTCGATAATCGCTCCCTGATGCGTCTGGACGACGTCATAGAGGTGTACCGGCGCAAGATGGAGTTCCAGGCGGAGACGGAGCAGGAATACGCGACACCTGGTGTCCCGGGCGAAGAGGACATCGTCGTATGGCAGCGGCCGTGGATCCCCGTCTTCTCCTTCGGTGAGGAGGACACCGTTCTGGGCACATATCTCGACAGCGCGTCGGGGCTGATGTGGAACTGGTCCAAGTACGAGTACCTCTTGCCGTACGGCACCAAGCCGCAGCACTCCCTGGTGACCTACCTCGAAGAGATCGCGGACAGCTTGGAGACTCCGGCGCTCGCCACCGGGGGGACGCCTGGTCTGCTGGACGGCCGGCTCGTGTGGCTGGACAGTTCCCTGGACGAGGACGAGCAGCGTCGGTGGCGTCCGCTGGCGTGAGTGGCTGCAACGCAAAGAAGGGGCCTACGACGGGCCCCTTCTAGCGTTCGCCGGCTATCCGATCTTCTTCCAGGTGCAGGTTTTGTCCGCGCCCTGGCAGTGGGCGTAGCCGGGGAGGTTGACGAAGTATCCGTCGTTGTCGAGGGTGAGCCCGCGCCCAGACGACGCCCCCATACCTGCGGCATCGGCCCAGACCGATCCTCGTCAGTTCCGGTCAGTGAACAACGTCAAACCGCCGGTGTCGGCCAGTTGTTCGTCGACACCGGGGAGATCCTCCGGCAGGAGACTCCAGACAATGACGTCGGTGCGCACCTCAGACCACTCGCCATCCGCGGTCCTGGCGCGCGCCGTCCAGGCGTTGCGCAGCACACCCTCGGAGATGCAACCGACCTTCTCGGCCACCTGCTGGGCGGCGGTGTTGTCGGCACCGATGCGCAGCTCCAGTCGCTCGAACTTCTGGTCGTGGAAGAGCCACTTGGCGATGCCCAGGACCGCCTCGGAGGCGTAGCCCTCGCCGCGTGCCCAGGGGGCGATGACGTATGCGATCTCGGTGGAGCGGACGCGCCAGTCGGTGTTGCGCAGATGCACCATTCCGACCAGGCGTTGGGTGAGGAACTCAGTGACGGCGAAGACGATGCCGCGGCCCTGAGCGCGTTCGGCCGGGGCAACGTCTGCAATCCAGGTGCGGGCGTCGGCCTTGGTGTACGGCTGCGGCGCGGACGTCCAAGCAGTGACGGACTCGTCGTTCATCATCTCAGCGAACGCCTCGATGTCCCTCTCATCGAGAGGGCGCAGGACCAGTCGCTCCGTGCTGATGTCGAGGCTGGGGAAGGTGCTCGTCATGGCTGGAGTCGTCGCCGTTTGCACGTCGGCAACCCGGCCGGCCCCTTCCCGGGCTGCGGCCCGGCGTCGGGCCTCGAACGTTACCTGTTCGAGCGCAGCCGCAAGGGTTTCCGGGGCGGAATACCGTGCGACGAGTCGGTCGTAGGCGGCATCCTGATCGGCCGACTCTGACTCGCCGATGTGCGTCGGATCCATTTTCATGCCTCCTTGTCCATCCGCATCGCGTTCCTCAGGGTCCGCCGCGCGTGAGCGAGGTTGGCACTCGCCTGCGCCGGAGTGCACCCGAGAATTTCGGCGATCTCCGAAGGAGTCATGTCAACCAGTGTCAGCGTCATTACTTCCTGCTGCCGTCGGGGCAGGGCGCCGATCGCGGTGCCCGCGACCAGCGCGAGCTCCGCTGCGACAAGGTCCTGCGCGGACCTCTGGTCAACGAGCTCCCATTCCGGCAGTCCGGCATGCTGACTGCCTGCCAGCTGGCAGGCCACGCGGAACGCAACCGTTCGGACCCAGGCCTGAGGTGCCTGTACTTTTCCCCAGTACTGGATCAGTCTGGTCATCGCTTCGGCGGTCGCGTCTTGCGCGATTACCTCGGTGAAGCCGCGGTGGGTGACCAGCATGGCGATCACCCGGGGGTAGTGGTGCTTGAAGAAGGCCGTGAAGCTGTCGGACTCACTGTCCACTCCGATCGTCCCTCCGGCCCGGGCGGCCCTCGCGCCCGCTCCTGCGCTTCACGATGACAATCAGCAGGACCAGTAAAGCCGAAATGAGCGTGACGGGCGCTGATTTGGTGGTCATATACAGGGTTCCCAGGCCTCCGAGAACTGTATTGATCAAGAGCACCAGGCCGGCTGTTTCGCTGTGTCCCACGCCGGGATCCGATCCGGACGGCGCGGGGTTTCGCGCTTCTGTGCCGGGAAGCGGCTCTGGCCGTTCGGGGAGCTGCGGGTGGCTTTCTGTCATGCTTACCCAGAGCTCCCAGAGCCCCCTCACATGAAATGTGACCCGAGTCACAATCAAGGGCCACGTCGGTGCGGACATGCCGCCGCTGCTTACGCCTATGGCTCGTACAGCCGCCGCTCGGGCGCCGTGCCGCACTCCTGCGACGTCGACAGCGGCCGCCACACGCTGCCGGCACTCGCGGGCAGCGCAGGCCGGAGGGGCGTCGTACCGGGATCGGACCTCAGTGGTGCGTGATCCACCAGTTCAGGACCGCGACGGCGGCGGCTCCGACGGAACCGGCGAGGCCGAGCACAGCGCGACGGCCGGCTTCCCGCCACAGAGGCTGCGACGGCGTGGTGTCGTGGGATCCGCTGCGCCGGGCTACGGGGCTGCTTTGGGTGGGTGGCGTGGTGGTGGGCTTGCGGCGACGGACAGCCATGATCGTTTTCCCTCGGTTGCGAGACGATGTGGTTCGCCGGGCCCGGCGTTGGTTCGAGACTCGCTCGCGCAGGGTGCAGTAATCCCAATTGCGGGGTGAGTGAGGCGGATTGGGCACTAACCTGCAGGTCGACCCCGTGCCGTGCGGCTGCCTGATCTACCCGTTTCAGGCGCCCGAGGTGCAACGGATAGCTGGTGCGGGGTGCGTACGGGACGGGGAGGCGATGGGAGTTCACCGGCAGACGCTGCACCGGCGGCTGCGGAAGCTACGCACCGACGCGGAGGCCGCACACCGGGCCCGGGACGGGTCCGCCGGGGGGCTGCAGAAGGCGCTGGAGAAGCAGGTGCGCCTGACCAAGCTGCCCGGTGCTTCCTCGTTCGAGGGGAAGGTAGCCAGCCGGTGGGCACCGCAGCGTCTGGAGGACTTCAGTGCCCCGCGCCCGGACAGCTTCGAGCAGGTGCTGGCCGTGGTCGCCGTCTGGGAGTCCTGGATCGGCACCCCAACTCTCACCCCTGAAGGCCAGGTCCGTCCGCTCTGGCTACGAAGTGAGGCGTGCAAGGACTGGAAGCGGCTGCTGGAGGATGCCCACCAGGAGACCATGGGCGCCCGCCGCCGCAGCGAAACTGCTTCCGGTGCCGAAGCCGAGGCGGACGCAGCCGTGGCGCGCTACCGCACGCGACTGGTGCAGGCCTACGGCCGGCTGAACCTCGACGTCCTCGGACCGGACGAACGGGCCGGTGAGCAGCCCTCGATCGGGCTGCGCCAGGTGTTCGAGGCACCGCTGCTGGCGTGGGATCCGCCGCGGCCGGAGCTGCCGGCCCGGTTATGGCGAGAACTCGTGGAGCGCGGCGAGATGACCGAGGAGGACCTGCCACCGGGACTGCAGCTGGAGCAGGTCGACAAGTGGCGCAGAACCCGTACCGAACGGCCACCGCAGCCGGTACTGGAAGCTGTGGCCTCACCGGAGGGCCAGCGGCTGGTAGTGCTGGGAGATCCGGGAGCGGGGAAGTCGACGCTCGCGCGATACCTGGCACTGGCACTGGCTGGGGGCCTGGATTCGGTACCGGACACGCTGGAGGCTCTGGCGGGGGCGGTTCCGGTGGTCGTGGAGCTGCGTCACCTGGCCGCCGAGCGCTGGCAGGGGCGGACCGTGGAGGACTTCTGGGAGGAGTTCAACGCCACTGAGCGGATGTTCCTGCCCCGCAGCGTGCTGGAACACCTGATGCACACCGCACAGCGGCCAGTGATCATGCTCTTCGACGGCATGGACGAAATCTTCGATCCCGCACGGCGCGCCGATGTCGCCGGGCAGATCGCCGCCTTCGCGCAGGCCCATCCTCACGTCCGGGTGGTGGTCACCTCCCGCGTCGTCGGCTTCACCCCCGGCGTCTTCACCACCGCGGGCTTCAGCCAGGCCAAACTCGAAGACCTCACCCGGACGCAGATCGAGTCGTTCATCCGCCACTGGTACACCGCCGCCCACCCCGACGACCCGAACGAAGCCTCCCGCCTTACCGAACGCCTGACCGGCGCCGTGCGCGGCTTTGCATCAGTGGCCGAACTGGCCGGCAACCCACTACTGCTGACCATCCTGGCCTCCATCGGCCTGGGCGCCACCATCCCCCGCGACCGCCGCGAGGTCTACCGGCACGCCGTCGACGTCCTGACCGGACGCTGGGACCGCGACGCCAAGAAACTCCGCCTGCCCCGCCAAAACCACCCCGACGTCGCCGCCGCCCTCGACGAACTCGACGCCAGACCCCTGCAGGAACTCCTCGAACTCCTCGCCCGACAGCTCCAGGAAGGCGCCGCCGACACCCGCGGCGGCACCCTGATCTCCCGCACCGACCTGACCAGGATGATCGCCTGCTTCGTGACCGACATGAACTACCCACAGCACGTCGCACGCATCGTCGCCGGCGCCATGGTCGACCGCCTGCACGAACGGGCCTTCCTGCTCCACCCCTACGGCGCCGGCATGTACGGCTTCGTCCACCGCACCTTCCTCGAATACCTCGCCGCCCGCGACCTCAGCCAGCGCTACACCGCACGGGAATGGACCCCCCATCAACTGGTCGACATGCTCGCCCAGCGCGCCACCGAACCCGCCTGGCACGAAGTCATCCTGCTCCTCCTCGGCCAGATCAGCCGCCAGGCAGAAGCAGAACACGCCACCTTCATCGCACGGCTGCTGCACATGCACCGCCGACGCGGCACCCCCGCCTTCCGCCGACTCGACGGCGACGCGCGGTTCCTGGAACTCGCGATCCGGGCGCTGGCCGAGGCCCACCGCATCGGCCGCACACCACCCCACCCTCCCCAACACCCGGAGCAATCACTCTCCGTCCAGAGCAACGCCGTCATCGACACCCTCACCGCCCACCTGACCAGCGCCCCTTGGCAAACCGTGGACGATGCGCTGCCGGCGATGGCCTCCTTCCCATGGTCCTGGACCGGCCGTGAACGCTTCCACCGCTGGTACCAGGCACAGTTCGCACAACCGGAGGTGTTGACCGCAGGCGGAAAAGTCGCGGCATCAATGTGCCGTGACACACGAGAGGCAAGCCGCTTGGCCCGTATCACCTGGGCATCAGAGACTGCCGCAGTGCTGCATGTGCTGGGTGAGCGGTGGCCGGACCACGAGGACAGCCGCACCACCGTCCTCAACGTCGCCCGCGACACCACCACCCGCCGCAACGTCCGCTCTGCCGCTCTACAAGTGCTCGGTGAACGGTGGCCAGACCACGAGGACAGCCGCACCACTATTCTCAACGCCGCCCGCGACACCACCCCCACCCGCCGGAGCCTTCGCTCCACGGCCCTTCAGGTCCTCGGTGAACGGTGGCCAGACCACGAAGACAGCCACAGCACCATCCTCAACGCCGCCCGCGACATCATCACCGGCGGGGACGTTCGCTCCGCTGCCCTGCACGTGCTCGGGCAGCAGTGGCCAGACCACGAAGACAGCCGCACCACCATCCTCAACGCCGCCCGCGACACCACCCCCACCCGCGAGACCGACG
>NZ_JBSHAQ010000056.1:59080-65055 GCF_053611585.1 Streptomyces sp. NPDC054794
CCGCCCTGCACGTGCTCGGGCAGCAGTGGCCAGACCACGAAGACAGCCGCACCACCATCCTCAACGCCGCCCGCGACACCACCCCCACCCGCGAGACCGTTCGATCTACCGCCCTGCACGTGCTCGGGCAGCAGTGGCCAGACCACGAAGACAGCCGCACCACCATCCTCAACGCCGCCCGCGACACCACCCCCAGCCGCGTCCGCTCCGCCGCCCTGCGGGTGCTCGGTGAACGGTGGCCAGATAACGAAGACAGCCGCACCACCATCCTCAACGCCGCCCGCGACACCGCCACCCGCCGCGAGACCATCCGATCCACCGCCCTGCAGATGTTGGCTGAGCGATGGCCAGACGACGAGGACAGCCGCACCACCGTCCTCAACGCCGCCCGCGACACCACCCCCACCCGCCAAGACGTCCGCTACGTCGCCCTGCAGGTGCTCGGTGACCGATGGTCAGACGACGAGGACAGCCGCACCACGGTCCGCAACGCCGCCTGCGACACCACCACCCGCGATTTTGTCCGCTCCGCCGCCCTTCAGATGTTGGGTGACCGATGGTCAGACGACGAGGACAGCCGCACCATCGTCCTCAACGCCGCCCGCGACACCACCCCCAACCTGAACGTCACCCGCGAGCAGGTCCGCTCTACCGCCCTGCGGGTGCTCGGGCAGCAGTGGCCAGACGACGAGGACAGTCGCACCACCGTCCTCAACGCCGCCCGCGACACCACCCCCAACCGCGGGAATGTCCGCTCTACCGCCCTGCGGGTGCTCGGGCAGCAGTGGCCAGACGACGAGGACAGTCGCACCACCGTCCTCAACGCCGCCCGCGACACCACCAGCGAGAACGTCCGCATCACCGCCCTGCAGGTACTGGGGCATCGATGGCCTGACACGAATGCATGGGATTGCATATCAAGATGTGCTGAGGAAACGGAGTCGGAGACCTTGCGCGAGGTAGCAGTCCGGCTGTTGGGGCTGGTATGGCCTCAGGACCCGGAAACGGCATCGCTGCTACGAAAGACAGCGCAACAGGACGCAAGTGAGAGGGTGCGCGCGAGCGCAACGCAGGCCATGACCTTTGTCAGCGCCATCGCCGGCATCGGCCCTGTGTGACATGGCGAAGCGTGCTGGAGCAGTGGTCGTCTTCTTGCGCAGGTTGCGCGTCGCACGTTCGGGCTGTGAACCGCGGTGATACCAAGGTCGGCACCGCGGCAGCCGCCCCGGTTGCTCGGATGCGGTCGCGGATCTGCTACGTACGTGCCGTGTTCTCCCGATGACGTAAGAGTCTGCGGAGCTCCTTCTCCACCTCGTACCGGTTGAGGCGCTTGGTCCGGGCGTACTGGGTAATCGCAGACTGCGCGGCGTGTGCTGCTTCGAACCAGACGCTCCGCTGTTGCCTGCGCTCTTCGTTGTCGGCCAGTTGCTGCAGCTTGAGGTGCTCCCCGTCCGCGGCCTGCTGCAGCACGATCAGCGTGTCAGGCAACCCTGTCTGGACGGCTGGGCCGGGCCGGCGCACGAGATCTGTTTCAGCGCTCGCTGGTGTGGTCGTACCACTGCTTGCTTCGACGGCGGGCGGGCGGGGTTGGGTGGGCAGCAGAGAGGAGACCGTCGCAGGGCTTGGGGCAGCGGACGGTGCGGGCAGCGGGGTTGTGGTGGCGTTGAGACCAGGGCGGCAGGTAGGCCGGTTACGGCTGGCACCGGCGGGAGCAGGGGCGTCGATCGCAGGCTCAGGGAGCTGAGTGTTGTCGCTGAGCAGGTCCTGGTAGCGGTGCTGGTCGGTGTCGGTGACCCAGAAGCGGTGGGGCTTGGCGGACGTGCGGAACTGGATCGGAACGATGGTGCCAGCGGCTGTCCGCCGGACCAGGTCGTCGAACAGGACGTCCTTGGGAACAGGCGTGGCGTGTGCTTTGCCGCAACGGCGTACGCCATCGGGGCAGGGGTGCACGGCATGGACGTCGCAGCGCCAGAAGTCCAGTTTGCGGAAGCCGGAGACGACGCGCAGATCGCCGCTTTGGGCGATGACGTAGGCGGGGAGGTTGTCGCTGCGGGTCCAGTGGGTGTCGTGGCGTTGGGCGTAGTCGGAGCGGTCGGTGTGCCAGGCCGGAGTGATGCCGTTCTTCTCTGCCTTGGCGGCGCGGGCGCGGACGCCGCACAGACCATCGGAGCCGATGGTGGACAGCTGGACTTCCCAGCCGATGCGACGGCCGTCGCTACCTTCGACGAGGGTGTCGGTCTGGATCCAGCTCCGGCCGGCCCGGGTGCGTACCTCGCTGTCGCCGTGGAAGCCGCCTTCCTCCGCCGCACGCAGGATCCGCTCCTGGTACGCCTTGTGCTCGTCGCTCATGGGCACGACATGGCGGGCTTCGTCCTCGCTGCGCTCGTGCACGGCTTCCCGCCCGCCATTACGCACACGCAGATGCATCCAGGCCTCGACACCCTGCTCCCGGCAGACGCCCCCGCACTGCAGCTCCCGCTCGTGCACGGGAGTGCGGAGCCGCCCGTGGTACCGGTCTATCCGGTAGATCGTCTCCCACAAGTCAGGAAACTCCGGATGATCAAGGTCGTCCCTGTTCAGGTCGATAAGAATCCGGAGCTTCGTGTGCCAGACGATATTGGCCACCCACTACCACCCTTTCTCTGACAACTCCCGTCGATTTCACGGTAGGACGCTGCACTGACAACGAGCCAGGACATCGGCCTCCTGCCGCAGTTGCGCCACCCCCGCTGCGCGCAGAGTCCGGCAGCAGCGGGCCTGTTGCCGGACTCATTCAATGCGGGGTCTTCGGCCCCGGGTATGCGGCGACATACAGGTCTTTGCAGCTTGGAACGACCAGACTCCACCGGTGGGACCTGAGTGTCAGGTCAGCGGGAGTCAGGCGGGAGCGCACGGTCAAGGAAGTCGAGCCGGGCCTGACGAGGTAGCTGACTGTCCAGCCCAAGAGCGGTGCGGATGGACTGAGCGCTCACGTCGCGCGGGATGTCCAGCCGCCGCTCCGCATCTCCGATGATCTCGCCGATGGCGTGGTGGGCAGCAAGTGGGTGGTGCCGGATGAGCCAGTCGAGCATCTTCGCCACCGGCGTCACGATGCCGTAGAAGATCGCCGGGCCGGTATCGCCGAGGGACTCGTCGAGTTCCTTACCGGCACCGAACTCGTCAAGGATGGCATGCCGGATGGTGACGGCCAGGTCATGCGGGTCGATGATGCTGCCTGTGTTGTCGGCCACGCTCCAGGCCAGTTCATCTGCGACCTCGTGAACAGCGCTCTCGGTACGGAAACGCAGAGCCCAGCGCTTGCGCCAGTCCGGCCGCTCCCACAGAACGCCGAAGAATCGGCGGGCCAAGCGCTGACGCAGCTCGGACAGGCCGACGGGGAGGTTGTCGTCGCTGGAGCTGAGTTTTGCAGCCGCGCTCTGAGGTGAGCGGTCACGTTCTTCCGCCCAGTCCTCGGCCACCGGGCGAGCCCAGAGGTTACGGCCGTTGATCGTGGCCTGAGGCGGGGGTACATCGCGCTGGTTCCGAGCGATGTAGGCGCGGAGGGTGGAGGCCGCGATGTTGCCAATCTGTGCCATCTCTGGCACCCCGATGAGCTGGTCGGCGGCGAGTTCCGGTGCGGACAGGCGCACTACGCACGCTGACAGCGGCCGCGCGTCGCGAGGCCGGCGGGAGGCCCACAAGGCCAGGTGGTCGTTCCAGGGGTCTGGAGGCGGCGCGTCCAGGTCGAAGTTGGCGACCTTCAGCAGACGACCGCCGTCAGGGTGGGCGTGGTCGTCGAGCAGGTCGGCGGCTGTGATGGTGATCGCTGCCTTGACGGGCCGGTGGTCGAATCGCTCACTGGGGGCGTCCCAGACCTGGTCGGGCCGGTGCCAGTTGGTTCCGTCCCACCAGTAGCCGCCCTGCCGGAATAGGAGTTGGGGTCCCCACCAGCTGCTGTGCCAGGGCGAGGCGTCATTGTCTCGCACCAGCAGAACAGTGCGGCCGTGCTCGGAGTGGTGGCGGACGACCCAGGCCAGGTCCTGACGGATCGGGTCGGTCGTGAAGGCGAGCCAGGAGTCGTCCACGCTGCGCTCCCGGTCCCAACGGCCCCACGTGCCGCCCCCTTCGTGACGTCCGATGGCTTCGATTGCGGCGGGGTCGTCGACCGGGATGTGCTCGTCGTCCACGAAGGGCAGGCCGGGGACGGGGTGGTCGGTGCGCAGGCCGTTGGCAACGGGTTGAAGGCGATGCATCTGTGCTGTACCCCTCACACTCCAAGTGCTGTAGATATTTACAGCGTATTCGATTCCCTGGGTACAGCGCAGTGAAACCCGCTTCCGCAAGGGGAAGTTGGCAACTCTTCGCCTGCAGCCCTCGTCACCGGCGTGCTGGTCATCGCAAAGCCGCCGCCCACGCCGGCGCCTTCCCGCCCGGCATGCCACCAGGGCCCGGGTCTGCGCCGCCAGGCGATCCGCACACTGACGGCTGCTACGACTGGGAAGACTGTGGAGTGAACGCAAGCGGCGGCATCCGTGGACACGCGCCCGTACCCGACCCGGGCCCCGGAGGAGTTGGCAGGGAAGGCCGGCAGATTGCGGCACTGACGGCGGCCGGCTGCGTTCGGGTCTTCACCGACAAGAAGTCAGGCAAGAACGCCGAGCGCGAGGAACTGTGGAAGTGCCTGGACTACCTACGGCCCGGCGACCCCTGGTGGTGCCCTCCCTCGACCGCCTGGGCCGCTCGATCCAAGACCTGATTGCCATCGTCTCCGGCCTCCGCAAGCGCGGTATCGGCTTCCAGTCGCTGCACGAGGCCCTCGACACCACGACCCCGGGCGGGCGCCTGGTGTTCCACGTGTTCGCCGCGCTCGCGGAGTTCATCCGGGAACTGATCGTGCAGGGCACGCACGAGGGTCTTGCGGCGGCTCGCGCCCGGGGCGAGCAGATCGGGCGGCCGTCGGCCATGAACGCGGAGCAGGTCCGGCACGCCCGCGCCCTTCTCGCACAGCCGGAGAACACCATCACCTCGATCGCGAAGTTACTCGGGGTCTCCCGTACGACTCTGTACAAGTACGTGCCGGAACTGGCCGTGGGGCGGGACTCCCTCGTCTCTGGGGACGCCCCGGCCCTGCCCGCGCCCCGGCCCTGATGGGGGCAAACGATTCTCGCGAAGACTTGCGCAGCCGTGTGACCTGCTAAAACGGCGGATTTTCGCGAGAGTTGCGTAGCTAGCCCCCTCGTCCCTCAATCTCTCTCCACGGCTCCGGAGCCACATTCATCCCACTGCGATCCTTGGAGAGAACGCATGTACCTCAGTTCCGGCGACGCGGCCCTGATGCTGGTCGTACTCCTGCTCGGTGCCGCTGCGGCGTACATCACGCACCACCACCCCACAGCCACCCAGCCCCTGCTGGTTGCTCTCGGCGTCTTGACCTTGGCGGCCGCCGTTGCGGGTGCAGTCACCGGCTCCTGATGTCCCTGGGCCCGGGGAGGACCCCCGGGCCCAGGGACCGGTAGCAGGTACGGGGCCATATTGGTCTGTTTTCTGTGGCACCCAGGCCGCGTGCTGGGGCAGCATCTCCGTATGGTCAACTACGTGCCCTCCCCTGACGAGGTGGCCGCCGCGCGGACCCCCAACGGCGGCTGGTCGAAGAAGCAGCTTGCGGAATGGGGTGTCCCCTGGCCTCCGCCGACGGGCTGGCGCAAGCACCTAGAGGCGAAGTGGAGCGGTGAGGACGTCGGTCCGTTGCCTCGTGAGGAGCCGGGCCAGGACGCCCTGTTCTGACGGATTACGGCGATCACGGAACGTGCAGACGCACGATCCGACGCCAATGTTCCTCAACCCCCAAGACCGAATCGGCCCTCGACGCAGCGACAGCCCCCTAGGGCCTGTGTGATGTTGTGATCAGTCAGGTGCCTTCAGGAGGTCGCTGATCCAGATCATCGAGGCACGAAGGTGGAGGCCGGCGAGGTAGCTCTCGGGCGTCTTGTCGCATC
>NZ_JBSHAQ010000057.1:0-16420 GCF_053611585.1 Streptomyces sp. NPDC054794
CGCCGTCCCCCGCCCGATGTCGGGCGCGGCCCTGACCGCCGCCGGGGGCGGCGCCCCGCGCGGCCCGGCGGGCGCGCCCCACCGCGCGGACGCGTGCCCTGTGGAACGCGTCCGCGCGGCGGCCTCGCGCCGGAGCCCGGAGCTCCGAGTGGTGCGGCGCCTTTCGCCGCCCGACACTGAATGCCGAGCCCCCGCACGTGACGGCGGTGTCCGTGCTCAGGAGATGACGCCGTGAATTCCTTCTCACCCGGCTTTCGGGGCCGCGGTCGCCAACTGGCGCAGCAGCTGCCCCCCGGCCAGTACCCGACCGAGCAGTTTCCGGTGCTGTCGGCGGGCCCGACCCCCAAGGTGGCCACGGAGACCTGGGCCTTCACCATCACCACCGAACTCGGCGCCACGCACAGCTGGACCTGGGACCAGATGATGGCCCTGCCGCAGCAGGAGACGGTCAAGGACATCCACTGCGTGACGCGCTGGTCGAAGTTCGACACCGCGTGGCGGGGCGTGTCCCTGGACGCCTTCTTCGAGGACGTGGAGACGGCCGCCGACCACGCCCTCGTGACCAGCTACGGCGGCTACACCACGAACCTCCCGCTGGAGGACCTCCTCGACGGCCGGTCCTGGATCGCCCACACCTACGACGGCTACCCGCTGTCCCCGGAGCACGGCGGCCCCGCCCGCCTGCTGGTGCCCCACCTGTACTTCTGGAAGTCGGCCAAGTGGGTGCGCGAGGTGCGCCTGACCCTGGAGGACGAGCCCGGATTCTGGGAGAGTGTCGGCTACCACAACTACGGCGACCCGTGGCGCGAGCAGCGCAACTGGGGCGACTGACGATGTCCCTCACCTGGCTCCGGGCGCGGCTCGTCGAGCGCCGGCCGCAGACCGACACCGCCCGCACCCTGGTCTTCACCGTGCCGGACTGGCCCGGCCACCTGCCCGGCCAGCACGTCGACGTGCGGCTCACCGCCGACGACGGCTACCAGGCCGTACGCAGCTACTCCCTCGCCGCGCCGACCGACGGCGCCCGGATCGAACTCGGCGTCCAGGCGGTGTCCGACGGCGAGGTCTCGCCCTACCTCGCCGACGTCCTTCCCATCGGCGCGGAGGTGGAGATCCGCGGTCCCCTCGGCAACTGGTTCGTCTGGCGCCCCGGGCAGACCGACCCCGTCCTGCTCGTGGCGGGCGGTTCCGGTGTCGTCCCCCTGGCCGCGATGATCCACGCCCACCGCGAGGCCCACTCGCGCAGCGCCTTCCACCTGCTGTACTCGGTGCGCACCCCGGACGACGTCTGGTACGGCGACAGCCTCACCGACCACGACCCCGGCCTCGACGTGGACTTCGTGTACACGCGGCAGGCCCCGTCCGGCAGCGACCGCGCACCCGGCCGGGTCACGGACACCGACCTGACCGGGCCGGTGTCCCGGCTCCTGCCGGCCAGTCCCGCGTACGTCTGCGGCCCCACGGGCTTCGTCGAGGCCGTCGGTGACCTGCTGACCGGCCTCGGACGCGACCCGGCGACCATCCGCACCGAACGCTTCGGCTGACCCACCCTGGGAGGAGCCCATGCCCGACACGGTCGCTCACCTGGACGGCAACTGCCTCGCCGGCCCGCTCTCGGAGATCCTCTCGGTGGAACCCACCACCGCGTGGTGGCGCTGCCCCGAGTGCGCCCGCTCCGGCCCGCTCGCCGAGCTGCACGTCTACGGACCCGAGCCCGGCCTGACCGCCCGCTGCCCCGGCTGCGCCTACATCGCCCTCCGGCTGGTCAGGGAGGACGGCCACATCTGGCTGACGTTGGGCAGCGGGACGGGGGCGTTCCGCTTTCCTACCGCCTAGCCCGGCTGCGGCGGGGCCGGCGTCGTCGCCAGCGCGCGGGCCCCCGCCGTCGTACGGTCGCGGTCTGGGTGGCCACCAGGTCCAGCAGCAGCCCGCGGAAGGCGGCGAGCGTGAGGGTGGCCAGGGCGGGAGCGCGCTCCCGGTCGGTGATCCCGGCGGTGACGAGCTGGTCGCCGACGAGCGCGAGCCAGTCGTGGACGATCCCGTCGAGGAACTCCCGGTAGCGCTCCGGCTCGCGCACCGCGTAGCCGTACGCCTCGAAGAAGAAGCGCCAGTAGCCGGTCTGGTCCGGAGCCGACATGGCGTCCCGGACCGCCTCGATCGCGCGGTTCGGCTCTGCGGCGGCCAGCACCGCCGGGTTCACCTCCAACACATGCCGGTCGTGCGCGCGGAAGGCCACGAAGATCTCCGCGACGAGCTCCTCCGATGCGCCGGCTCCGGTCCTGGGCTGCCCCGCAGGCGGGGACATGGCGCTGGCACACTGATCGCCATGTCCACGAGCCTCAGGGTCGGGCTGCTCGGAGCAGCCGCCATCGCACCGAGCGCACTGATCAGGCCCGCGCGGCAGGTACCGCGCGTCACCGTGAGCGCGGTCGCGGCCCGCGACCGCACACGCGCCGAGAAGTTCGCGCGCCGACACGAAGTCCCTGTCGTACACGGCAGTTACGAAGCACTGCTCGCCGACCCGCACGTGGACGCCGTCTACGTGCCCTTGCCGAACGGGCTGCACGCCGAGTGGACGCTGAAGGCTCTCGAAGCCGGCAAACACGTACTGTGCGAGAAGCCCTTCACCTCCAATCGCGCCGAGGCCGAGCACGTCGCGGACGCCGCCGACGCCGCCTTCGCACGCAGCGGCCTGGTCGTGATGGAGGCCTTCCACTACCGCCACCACCCACTCGCCGCGCGGATGCGGCAGATCGTGGAGAGCGGCGAACTCGGCACCCTGCGCCACGTCGAGGCCGATGTGTGCTTCCCGCTGCCTCGTTTCGGCGACATCCGCTACGACTACGCACTGGCGGGCGGCGCGACGATGGACGCGGGCTGCTACGCGGTGCACGTCACCCGGCTGCTCGCCGGCGGCGATCCGGCGGTGACGGCGGCACGGATGCGGACACTGCGCAAGGATCCCCGCATCGACCGCGCGATGACCGCTGAACTCGCGTTCCCGGAAGAGGTGACCGGACGCGTCCGCGCGTCCATGTGGTCGCGCCGCGTGCTGTCGATCCGCGCCCGCGCGGTCGGTACGGCCGGCGAACTGGACGTGACCAACTTCGTGATGCCCCAGCTCTACCACCGCTTGACGATCCGCACGCCGCGGCAAGCGGGAGGCCGCGTGGTACGGCGCGAACACCTGCCCCGAACCCCGTCGACCTACGCCTGCCAACTGTCGGCATTCGCCGCGGCGATCCTGGACGGCTCCCCGGTCCTCACCTCGGCCAGGGACGCCGTGGCGACGATGACCGTCCTGGACGAGATCTACCGCGCCTGCGACCTGCCACTCCGCGGCGCGACCCGGGACCGAGGGAACTGACGGACACGGCGTAGATGTTCACCGTCTGCTGGTGGTACAGCTGCCGCACCGCCGTTGATCAGCAGGAACGGGGTTCATGGACGTGACGGCCGGGCCGATGGCCCGTGCGTGGTCCGGATCTCGGCTTGCCGCGCCGCGAGGACGGAGCGCTTCAACCGTCTGTCCGCCCTCGCTTGCCGATCCCCGGCTCCCCGCCCGCCCGGAGCATCTGGCTCGCGGCCAGCTCGCGATAGAGGGCGCTGCTGACCAGCAATTCCTCGTGGCGTCCGCCGGTGGTCGTGCGGCCGTCCTGGAGCACCACGATGTGGTCGGCGTGCTGCACGGTGGACAGACGGTGGGCGATGACCAGCAGGGCGCACTCCTGGGCGACATCCTTCATGACGGTGGTGAGCGCCGATTCGTTGATCGCGTCGAGGTGGGAGGTGGGCTCGTCCAGCAGGAGCAGCGAGGGTCGGGCCAGCAACGCGCGGGCGAGGGCGACGCGTTGACGTTCGCCGCCGGAGAGGTTGCTGCCGCGTTCACCGATGACAGAGGCCAGGCCCTCGGGCAGCCGGTCGACGACCTCTTCGAGCCGGGCCAGTTCGACGACGCGCCGGATCTCCGACTCCGTGGCGTCGGGCACGGCGTAGGTGATGTTGTCGCGCAAGGTGCCGTGGACGACATGGGTGTTCTGGTCGACCACGGCGATGTCTCGACGGCAGGCGCCACGGGTGAGTTCGGTCGCGGGCCGCCCATCGAAGAGCAAGGTGCCCGCATCCGGCTCGTAGAACCTCGCCACCAGGGCGAACACCGTGCTCTTGCCGGCGCCGGACCGGCCCACCAGGGCCACGTGCCCGCGATGCGGGACAGCGAACGAAACACCGCGGAGGACCGGCCGCTCCGGGACGTAGCCGAAGTGGACGTCGCGCAGCGCGAGGACGGGCTGTTCGCGGGAGCCGGACGGCCCGGTCGGCCGCAGTGTGGGTGTGCGGTCCTTCGGGATCCGGGGTGCGGTGGGCTCCACGGGAAGGCGGAGTGCCTCGTCGATGCGCTGGTAGGCGCCCATCCCGCGTTGGACGAGACCCACGGCGCGGAAGACGGAGGACAGCGGCAGGACGAGGTACGAGGCGTACAGCAGGAACGCGACGAGGTCACCGAGGGAGCCGGCATGACCGCCTACGCGCAGGCCGCCGACGACCAGGACGATGAGGAATGAGCCTTGGACGGCGAGTTCGACGGCGGAGCTCATCACGGAGGCGAGCTTCGCGGCGCGCACCCCCGCGCCGTAGGCCGCATCCACACGGGTGCCGATGCCGGCCGCCTCCCGCTCCTCGGCGAGGTGCACGCGGACCATCGGCAGGGCGCCCAGGGCGCGTTCCATATCGGCGGCGACGGCACCGACCGAGCCCTGCATGTGTTCGGACGCGTTCCTGATGCCCGTGAGCAGCGAGGCGACCACCACGGCCGCCGCTGCCACGGTCATGGCGACCAGGAGCAGAAGCAGAAGGTCCAGCCACGCCATGAGGGCGATCGCCCCGGCGGCGACCAGACTTCCCGTCACGAGATCGACCAGGGCCTGCGAGACGACCTCCCGCAGCAAAGTGGTGTCGGCCGTCACCCTGGAGATGAGGTCGCCGCCCCGGTGGCGGTCGTATTCCCTCATCTCCAGCCGTAGCAGCCGACCCACCAGCCGGTGGCGGAGTTGCCGTACGACGCCTTCGCCCATCCGTTCCAGAAGGAAGCGTCCTGCGGCCCCCGTCGCCGCCTCGACGACGAAGAGCGTGCCCAGGAGTACCAACAGCGGCCAGATGACCTGTCCGCGGCCGCTCGCGTCCACGACCTGCTTGGCGACGAGTGGCTGCGCCAGTCCCAGGGCGGAGCCCACGAGGGTCAGTACGCAGGCGACGGCGATGGCGCTCCGATGCCCGGCGGTGAGCCGGTACATCGTGGCCACCGCCGCCAGGGTGGACTTGTCGGCTTCGGCTTCGGCTTCGGCGACCGCGGCCCGGCCGCCGTGCGGGACCGTCGCGCCGGTCATCGGTCAGTAGGCCGTGGCAGCGGGTCGACGGCCACCAGCCGGGCGAAGTAGCCCTGCGGGACTCCCTCGCCGACGGGACGGCCTTCAGCCTCGATCCAGGCGTGCGCGGTGAAGGGCGGGGTGACCCGTACGCCGGTGCACCAGGTCGGCCATGTTCCGCCGAGCCGGCACAGCAGTGCCGCTCCCAGGGAGCGCGGCAGGCACCCCTTCGGTCCGGCGCAGCGCAGGCTGGCGGCGCACATGGCGTCGCGTGCGTTCTGGGCCTGCGCGGTGGTCGCGGGCGCGGCGCCGCGCCGCAGGATGCCGAGCACGGTGCGGATGTGGCGGGGCGGCAGCAGGGCGAAGACGACGGCGGGGAGCAGGACGAGGCGGGCGGTGAGGCGTCGGGCCAGGGGCACACCTGTGGGCCGCTCCAGCGCGCTGGGCGTCGTCATGAGGCGAGCCCCGAGTCGCGCAGCTCCCGTACGAGCGAGTCGACGTCCTGCAGGGCCTGCGCCTGGTCGATGTCGAACTCCTGGACCAGGGCGGCGGCCGCGTCCGCCTCCTCGCCGCCGTCCAGCAGCGTCCGCACCACCAAGGTGGCCGTCGGGTTCAACTCCCAATAGGCACCAGCCTGTTCGTCCAGCAGCACCGTGCCGTAGTCGGTCTCGGCCGTGGAGACGTTGTCGCCGAACCGCAGGGGCATGTGAGGACCTTTCTGACGTGTTTGACAGGGGATGCGGTCAGGGTTGTGGGACACGGATGCGGCCGCGGGCAAGCCCGCGCAGCCACACCTCCGCGGCGATCGTGGAGTAGAGGATGGCGTCGGAGAGCCCTGGGGAGGCGGGCCGCCGGGCGAGGCGGCGCAGTTCGGCGCCGTCCACCAGGCCCAGCTCCGCCAGCCGTGAGTCCTCCCACAGGGCCAGCAGGTCGGCGCGGTGTTCACGCAGTCCATTGGAGGCGTCCATGGAGGCCGTGGCCTTGTTGCTGCGCTGCAGGCACTCCTCGGGCACGATCCCGCGCATCGCGGCGCTCAGGACGGGCTTGTACCGCCAGGGCGTGACGCGCTCGCTCGGACGTACGGCGAGACACGCCTCGATGACGCGGTCGTCGAGGAAAGGAGAAGCCATCGGCAGGCCGGCGCGGGCCGCCATCCGGTCCCACTGCCGGATGACGCGGGTGCACGAGCGGATCTGCTCCAGGTCGGTGTGGAGCCCACGGTCCGGATGCAGCGGAGAGGCCGTCGCCGCAGCATCGAGCAGTGCCCGGCGGGCCATCCGCTCGGCCTCGGGAGTCACCCAGTCGAACAGGCGCGGAGCCATGCCCCAGCCGAGACCCGTTGCGACGGACGGGGGCAACGGGCCACGTAGGTCACCGGCGGCGTCGGCTAGCCACTTCCCGTACGGCCGGAAGTCGGCGAGAGCGCGGAGTGTGCCGCCGAGCGGCCATTGCCACAGCGCCCGGAACCCGCGCAACTGGCGCAGGGCGAACAGCGGACGGGTGCGCAGCAGCCGGTGATAGTACGCCTCGGAGCACCATGCCACGTGGTCGCCGCCGATACCGGTCAGATGCAACCGGCTGCCGCGTGCGGCGAGGCCGGGCAGGTGGTGCAGCACCCGGGAGCGGTCCATGACGCCGATGGTGGGTTCGTCGAGGAGGTCGTCGATGCCGAGCAGGTCCTCGTAGACCAGCGGCGAGGCGTCGGCGTCCCAGACCACGTGCTCGACGTCCGGCAGGTACCCCATCGCCCGCTCGGCCCAGGACAGGTCGGTGTCCGCCGGATCCCGTCCCGGCCACGTACTGGCCACCACGCGGGCGGGGGAGCGGTCGGCCAGGAAGCAGACGGAGGTGGAGTCCAGACCCCCGGACAGGTCGCAGCTCAGCACGCCGCCCTGATGGGTACGCGCGCCGACGGCCTCCTCCAGCGCCGTCCGGATCAGGGGCGCCGCTTCGGCAAGCGGCAGGACCGGCTCCGGCGGCGTCCACCACCGAGTGTGCCGTACGGTGCGCCCGTCAGCGGCGACGACCACGGCGGCCTGCGGAGGAACGGCGGTGACCGCACGCCACATTGACGTCTCGAACAGTGGGTACGGGGCGGGCCACAGCAGCCTGACGGCCAGTTCCTCCACGTCGGGGTCCAGGTCCAGGACGGTGGCCAGCGTGTCGGCGCGGGTCGCGGCCACTCGCACGCCGTCGATCTCCGCGTGGAAGACGAGTCGCAGTCCGGAGGCGGTGCCCTGCACCCTGATCTGTCCGTCGAGGGCGCCGACGAGGTGGAAACTGCCGGGGAGGGATCGGGCCAGTGCGTCGAGCTCCGCGAGATCACGCAACCGTGCGGCCCGGCGCCGCAGCTCGTCGGCGTCGATCGGGCAGCAGCCGACGACGGCGAGGGAGGCGCCGCCGGCGCCCGCCGTGACGACCTCGTCGTCGTGCCAGTGGCCGACCAGCCAGGGCCGGCCCGACGCATGCGCGAGGGTCCGGCTTCCGGGGCGGGCGAAGGAGCGGGCCGCGGCGGCCGCGTCCGCACGGTCCGTGAAGACCGCGAAGTGCGCGTCGCCGGGGCCCGTCCCCGCACTTTCGTGCAGTTCAGTCATGACGTCGGGTCAAGGACCGTCGGTCGTCAGTTCTTGCTCAGAATCAGCCGGTCGTTGCCGGAGCGCTGAAGGAGCCCCGTCTCCTTCCGGAAGGTACCGAGTCGGACGAGCGTCGGTGCCTCATACGCCTTCTTCATGACTACTCCTCACGTGCAGGGTTGCCACCCATTTCCCTGACCGACGGCCCACGGGACTGGCCGATGTGCTGTCGGTCGGCCCAGGGCTCATCGGGAACCCGGGCCAGGAAGCGGGCGCAGCAATAGCTAGCTGATGAGTGTGAGATCAAGGCAAGAGGCCTCGCGAAGCTCGGATAATATGCAGAATTCGAATCCCCTGGGTTGTGCACCCGCTCTCGTTTTGGTGGTCACCGGCGCGGCATTGTCGTGCGACCGGGGTGTACGCATGCTCGAATGAACGTTTTGACGTGCGTTCCGGCAGTTGCTCGCCGCACCTGACAGGACGCTTCCGACACCCGCCACGGGTGGGCGCCGCCGGGGCGCGCTCCATGCCCTCGACGTGCTCCCCTTCGCGTCGCTCCACTCCGAACCGTTCACCAGAGATCTCGCCGGCGGACCGCGTGCAGGCGACTGGTTCGGATTTCCGCATCCACGATTCCCGGCTCGGCAGAGAATCTTGGGCATTCGCCGATCGAGTGTGCGCCGTGGAGGGCGCCTGGCGGGCATCTGCCCTCTTCAGGCGCCCTTTGCTGCGCCGGGAGGAAGTCCGAGTGGCGGGCCTGCTGCACGACCACCACGGCCAACGTCGCGCAGAACTGCGAGATCGACCACGACCTGCTCGCCGACAACCTGCGCCTGCCCGACGGGCGTACGGAACCCTGCTTCTGCGGCCTGCCCGAGGGCCCGCACGGCTCGGCGAGGTCGAGGCGCAGGCCCCGCGGCCGCAGACCGCCGAAGCCGCCGCATGAGCCGGCGCAGCCGTCGACTACACCTACCGCCGTCCCTCGCGCCGGACCTCGGCGCTGCGCGGGAGCTGGGCCGAGACGGTACGCATTCCCACCGATGCCGGGAGCCCGGTGCTCAGCGGGAGGGAGGGCCGCCTGGCCGTTGATCCTCGTGCCGGGCGGCCGTGTTGTTCGTTCTAGAAGAAGCCGAGTTTCTTGGGGGAGTAGCTACAAAGAATGTTCTTCGTCTGCTGGTAGTGCTCCAGCATCATCTTGTGCGTCTCGCGGCCGATACCGGACTGCTTGTAGCCGCCGAACGCCGCGTGCGCGGGGTACGCGTGGTAGCAGTTGGTCCAGACGCGACCCGCCTGGATGGCCCGGCCCGCGCGGTACGCGGTGTTGATGTCCCGGGTCCACACGCCGGCCCCGAGGCCGTACAGCGTGTCGTTGGCGATCTTGATGGCGTCGTCGAAGTCGTCGAAGGAGGCCACCGAGACGACCGGGCCGAAGATCTCCTCCTGGAAGATCCGCATGCGGTTGTCGCCCTCGAAGATGGTCGGCTGGACGTAGTAACCGCCCTTCAGCTCGCCGTCGTGCTCGATACGTTCACCACCCGTGAGGATCTTGGCGCCCTCCTGGCGGCCGATGTCCAGGTAGGAGAGGATCTTCTCCAACTGGTCGTTGGAGGCCTGGGCGCCGATCATCGTGTCGGTGTCGAGGGGGTGCCCCGGCTTGATCAGGCGGGTGCGGGCGACCGCCGCTTCGAGGAACTCGGCGTAGTTGCCGCGCTGGACCAGGGCCCGGGACGGGCAGGTGCAGACCTCGCCCTGGTTGAGCGCGAACATCGTGAAGCCTTCGAGCGCCTTGTCGCGGAAGTCGTCGTCGTGTGCCCAGACGTCGTCGAAGAAGATGTTGGGCGACTTGCCGCCGAGCTCCAGCGTGACCGGCTTGATGTTCTCCGAGGCGTACTGCATGATCAGCCGCCCGGTCGTGGTCTCACCGGTGAACGCGACCTTCGCCACCCGGGCGCTGGACGCGAGCGGCTTGCCCGCCTCCACGCCGAAGCCGTTGACGATGTTCACCACGCCCGGCGGCAGCAGGTCCGCGATCAGGCTCATCCAGTAGTGGATCGACGCCGGGGTCTGCTCGGCCGGTTTGATGACGACCGCGTTGCCCGCGGCGAGGGCGGGCGCCAGCTTCCACGTCGCCATCAGGATCGGGAAGTTCCACGGGATGATCTGGGCCACGACACCGAGCGGCTCGTGGAAGTGGTACGCCACCGTGTCGTCGTCGACCTCGCCGAGCGAACCCTCCTGCGCGCGGATCGCCCCGGCGAAGTACCGGAAGTGGTCGATCGCCAGCGGGATGTCGGCCGCCAGGGTCTCGCGCACCGGCTTGCCGTTCTCCCAGCTCTCCGCGACCGCCAGGGGTTCGAGATAGGCCTCCATCCGGTCAGCGATCTTCAAGAGGATGTCGGAGCGCTCGGTCACCGACGTCCGGCCCCAGCCGGGAGCTGCCGCGTGCGCCGCGTCGAGCGCCCGCTCCACGTCCTCCGCGGTACCCCGCGCGACCTCGGTGAACGGCTGTCCGTTCACCGGCGACGGGTTCTCGAAGTACTGCCCGCGGGCCGGCGGCACGTACTCGCCGCCGATGAAGTGGTCGTAACGCGCCTGGTAGGAGACGATCGCGCCCTCGGTGCCGGGCGCCGCGTAACGGGTCATGCTGGTCTGCCTCCTTCAGCGGGCTGCCCGCCGTTGGGCAGCTCCCGCCGGGGAGGGTAGGAAGGCGGACGTTGCAACCACGTTGCGTCGCGGGTCAGCGCGGGGTCCGGCGAGCGGGCGCCGCCAGCTCCGCTTCCAGCGCCGCCAGGTGCGCTCGTACCGGCGCCGTCGGCCGCACCGCCGCGAGGGCCCGCCACACCTGCAGGTCGTCGTCGCCCCAGCGCGTGTGCGCCCAGTCCGCCAGCAGGTCGGGGTCGCGGCAGGCGATCAGCGCCGTACGCAGCCCGTCGGCGAGGAGCTGCCTGAGCCGCACCACCGCCGGGGCCTGCGAGCCGGGCAGCAGCGGACCGGTGTACGCCGCCGACGCCGCGGAGACCGCACCCGCCTCCAGACGCCGCTCCACGACGGCGACGTCGGACTCGACCGGGGCCGTCAGCCGGTACGGCCTCGACGCGAGCAGCCCCGGCCCGAGGATCCTGCGCAGCCTGGCCAGCTCGGCGCGCAGGGTCACCGGCGTCACCGACTCGTCCTCGTACAGCGCGCACAGCAGCTCGTCGCCGGTCAGACCCTCCGGGTGACGGGCCAGCAGCACCAGGAGCTCGCTGTGCCGGCGGCTGAGCCTGAACGTCCGCCCGTCCAGCAGGAGCAGGGCCTCGTCCCGGCCCAGCGCGGTCAGGACGGGCGTGCCGACGGCGGGCGGCGGCGGGGCGAGCAGTGCCAGCTGCGACTCCGCCGCGCGCGCCACGGCCTGGACGAAGCCCAGACTGTGCGGATGCGCGAGCCCGTCGCCACCGGTGATGTCGACGGCGCCGAGCACCCGGCCGGTGCGTGGATCGTGCACCGGCGCGGCCGCACACGTCCACGGCTGCACCCGGCGGATGAAGTGCTCCGCCGCGAAGACCTGCACCGGCCGGTCGACGGCCACCGCCGTGCCGGGCGCGTTCGTCCCGACCGAGGTCTCCGCCCAGCGCGCGCCCGGTACGAAGTTCATCCGGTCCGCCTTCCGCCGGGTCGACGGATGGCCCTCGACCCACAGCAGCCTGCCGTGCGCGTCGCACACGGCGAGCAGATGCTCGCCGTCGGCGGCGAACGAGCCCAGCAGCTCCCGGAACAGCGGCATCACCCGGGCCAACGGATGCTCCGCGCGGTAGGCGCCGAGATCCCCGTCCGCGAGCTCCACGCTCGCGGTGCAGTCCGGCCCCACGCCCGCCCGCGCGGAACGCCGCCACGAGTCCGCCACCACCGACCGCACCGGACGCGGCACGACACCGGCGGTGGTGAACGTCTCGTGCGCCCGGCGCAGCGCACGGACGCGCTCGGCAGGGTCGGCCCCCGGCTCCAGGGCCACCCACGGATCGGTCAACACGGCCTCCCCGGACGACGATGCGGCTGGGGACATCGTCACTCGGGGTGTTCGCGCCGACAACCGTTTCGACCGTCCTCGCCCGAACGACGGACACCGCACCGGCCACGGACGCCGCTTTCCGGTCAGGCGAAGTTGACCAGTCTGATGTAGCGGACCCAGTCCCAATGCGGCCCCGGATCGGTGTGATCGGTGCCGGGCACCTGGTAGTGCCCGATGATGTGCTGGCGGTCCTTGGGGATGCCGTACGCGGAGCAGATCGCCGCGGTCAGCTTCGCGGACTCCTCGTACAGGGCGTCGGTGAAGTAGTCGGGCTGATCCACCCACCCCTCGTGCTCGATGCCGATGCTGCGGGTGTTGTAGTCCCAGTTCCCGGCGTGCCAGGCGATGTCCCGCTCCCGGACGCATTGCGCGACGTGCCCGTCGGCGGAACGGACCACATAGTGCGCCGACACCTGTTTCTTGGGGTTCTGGAAGATCGAGAGCGTGTCCGGGTACGACTCCTGGGTGACGTGGATGATCACCCGGTCGATCGCGTGGGAGTCGGGACGGCTGGAGGCGGTGTAGTTGGAGCCGCTCGCCGCCTGCCACTCGGCGAGCGGGTAGTCGACGGCCTCGGGCTGTGCTCCGGCGCGCGCGTCGGGGAGCAGCGCGTACGGAATGGAGGCGAGGGCGGCGCCCTTGAGGAGCCGTCGCCTGCTGGGAAGCGGTCGTGCCCGGTCCATGTCGGTGTGCCTTTCGGTGTGGGGGTGATGCCTCGGAGTTCGATCAGCGCCGGAGTGCCTCGGCCGTCTCACGCAGCCGGGCGTGCAGCCCGCGGTATGTCTCGCGCCGGCGCAGCCATTCCTTGCGGATCTTGGCCACGCAGGTGCAGTTGGTGTCGCACACGTTGGCCAACGGCGATTCCACCGCCTGGGTTGCGAACTGGTACGCGTCCAGCTCAGCGAACCCGTAGTCGCGCACCAGCCGGCGCACCAGGTCCAGCTGGGATATCCGGAAGGCGTCCTCCAGCGGGCGTGCCGAGCCGGTCGAGACGATGTGCGTGTCCGACTCCAGGCGGGGCCAGGGTGTGGTGACTCCCTTGAGGAGGTCGACGATCACCACCGTGTTCATCGCGCACTCGACCGCGACCCCGCACGTCTCGCCCTCGCCCTGCCGGCATGTCCGTCACCGAGACTGAGCAGGGCCCCTTCGACGTTCACCCCGAGGTAGCAGGTGACACCGGCCCGCATCTCGGGCGTGTCCATGTTGCCGCCGTGCGCGTCGGGCACCAGCGCCGAGCGCACCTCCAGGTCGGCCGGCGCCACGCCCACGGTGCCGTGCCTGGGGTCCAGGGGCAGTTCGATCTCGATGTCGCTCTCGTGCGTCCGGAACAGGGCCGTGCGCCGGGTCCGGTCCAGCTGCCGGATCCACACCGTTTCCGGCAACGGCGGCTGCAGTGTCGCCGTGGTGTGCGTCGACGTGAGCGCGCCGAACAGGGGGACGGTGGTCGACGCGGCCCAGTTGCGGGCCGGTTCGATCGACACGAAATGCACGGCGACCGTGTCGTCCGGCTCCGCGCCCTCGATGTGGAAGAGCCCGGTCTGCGGATTGAGGAACGGGAACTCGCAGACCTCGGACACGAGATCCTTCTCGGATCGCGCCCGGCCGCCGAAGCAGTCCTCCGTGTACAGATCGAGGACCGTGCCCGGCGCGATCCGTGCCACGGGCGGCACACCGCCGAACGTCCAGGCGAACTCACCGGGTTCGGGACGCACGGTCAGGATGTGGGGGGTGGTCATGCTGCACATCTCCTTTCTGTGGGGGCGGGGAGGGGAGAGGGCGGAGGAAGAGGGAGAAGAAGAGGGAGAAGAAGAGGGAGAAGAAGAGGGGTGATGCCGGGGAGGGGGCAGGCGAATTGCGTCGGGGTGAGGTCGCATCAGCACGGAACGCCGTGGACAGGCTTGTCGCAGGCGCGATCAATACGGACAGAGGCGGGCTGTCATCCTGGGCAATGCCTCCGTCACGGCGACCGGTGGCTGCGCCTCGCGTGAATCACGGTACGGCGCTCGCCGGTTGGGTCAAAGCGCGCGGCGTGGTTCGGTGGACGGCGCCGGATCTGTGGACAACTCGGCCACCCGATCGAGTGAACTCGGCGAGTACACAGGCGACTTGAGTCTCCGCTGTAACGTTCCTGTGACCGGAGGAGTGGCCTCCGCCATAGCTCCCCGTGATCACGTGCTGGTCGACTCGGCGGATGCGTGCCACCCCTCTCGGCCTGTCAGCCATCCTCGCCGGCCTCCTGCTCCTCACCGCCTGCGGCGATCAGCGGCAGGGCTCGTCTCGCCGGTCCGACAGCCCTGCCTGCGGCCCCACCCTGTCCTCGCAGGCCACCGGGTCCCAGTCGGCCTATGGCGCCGCGTCCCAGAAGTCCGACGACGCCGCGTCCCGGCAGCCCTCCGGCGAGGAGACGGGAGGCGTCAGCATCACGGATCCGGGCGGCGGGTCCCACGGCTGCGCCGTCTTCCGGGTCACCAACCGCGAGGCGGAGCCCTTCACTTACACCATCACCTTCAAACTCCGCTCCGGCTCCGGTGCCGCCCCGGAACTCAGGACCCGGAACGTGCCGTACGTCCAACCCGGCCGGGCCGTGACGGGCACCGTCGACCTCGGCTCGGACCTGCCGGAGGCGTCGGCGTGGTCGGGCATCGAGATCATGAAAGTGAGGAGCGTCCCCGTCGACGAGGCACCGGTCGAAGGCGGGCCCTGCCCGTCCTCGGGGCTACGTCTGTACGCCGACCAGGGCGATGCCGCGATGGGCCTGCGGGTGGTGACACTCCATCTGGAGAACTGCGGCACGCGCACGTACCGGCTCGACGGCTACCCTCGCGTCAGCCCCTTGGGCGAGGATCACAAGGTGATCGACACCGTCCGGGTGCTGCGCGACGGTTCCTCCGTCGCCATGAGCACCGGAGCCGACGGCCCGCCCCGGCCGCTGGCCCTGGAGCCCGGCGACCGCGCGTACGCCGGTCTCGTCTGGCGCAACACCGTCCTCTCCGGCACCCCTGTGAACGCCCCGTACGTCAGGGTGTGGGCCAAACCTGGCGCCCATCCGGTGATGGTGACGCCGGAACTCGACCTGGGGACCACGGCCAAGCTCGCCGTCGGTCCGTGGAAGAAGGGCGCGTAGGCGTCGAGGAGCGGCAGACGAACGCAGCGGACGGGCACACGGAAACGGACGACGGGCACACCGACGCGGAGGAAGGGCAGGCGGACTCGGAGGAGGGGCAGGCAGACGCAGAGGAGGGGCGGGCAACCGGCATCACTGCGGCACCCCTTCCCGCAGATACGCGAAGCTTCCGGACAGGGCGGCCGAGTGCAGCGCGGTCAGCGTGGGCAGGGTCGCGGCGAGCGTTGTGTCGGCCAACTCGTCCAGCGAGAACAGCCCGTGCCGGTCGTGTTCGTCGCTGAGGCGGACGAACGTGTCCCCGGTGAGGGTGCCGCCGTAGAAGAAGCAGTCCAGGACCGGCCCGGTGCCGAGGACGTCGGCCCGGTGATCGATGCCGATCAGCCTCGGGTCCGGACCGAGTGCGACGCCGGTCTCCTCCAGCATCTCCCTCTGTGCCGCCGTCCAGGGGTCCTCGCCGTGGTCGAGCATCCCGCCGGGCAGCCACCAGCTCCCGGCGAGGGGCTGCCCGCTTCCGTACCGCAGGAGCAACATGCGGTCCCTGTCGTCGAGCACCAGTACGCACGATGCGAGGAGGGCCTGGGGCTGACTCTTGATCCATTCCTCACGGGGCACCCAGTCCGCCACGAACGCCTCCCTGCTCGTAGGGGGATCTCGTCCGCACCCGCCCTGCCGACAATCCGGTTGTCCCGCCCCGCGCCTGCTGTCAGGGTCGGGCCCATGCCCACCTTCTCCGCGCACGACGGGACCGAGCTGGCCTACCACGTCCTCGGCGACGGACCTCCGCTGATCTGTCTGCCGGGCGGGCCCATGCAGGCCTCCGCGTACCTTCGTGATCTGGGCGGGTTGTCCGCGCACCGGAAGTTGATCCTGCCAGACCTCCGGGGGACCGGCGACTCCGCCGTGCCGGAGGACACCGGTTCGTACCGCTGCGACCGACTCGTCGAGGACGTGGAGGCGCTGCGCGCACATCTGGGCCTTCACACGCTGGATCTGCTGGGGCATTCGGCGGGCGCGAATCTCGCCGTGCGCTACCTGGAGCGCCACCCGGACCGGGTGGGCAGGCTCCTCCTGATCACGCCGAGCGTCATGGCCGTCGGAATCACGGTCACGGGAGCCCTCCGGCGTGAAACGGCGCTGCTGCGCCGGGACGAGCCCTGGTTCCCTGCGGCGTTCGCGGCGCTGGAGGCCATCGTCGCCGGCCGCGCGACCGCCGACTCGGGGCGGGGCCGCGCGGCCCGGGAGGAAAGGGGGGGGGGGGCCGCCCCGCGCCCCCCCCAGGCACCGCCCCCACCGGGCCCGGCGGCCGGCG
>NZ_JBSHAQ010000057.1:16430-63661 GCF_053611585.1 Streptomyces sp. NPDC054794
GCGGCCCCGCCTCCTGGGGGCGCGCTTTCCGCCCTTTGATATCGGGGGTTTGGTTCGGTAGGGCGCGCGACCACCGGGCGGCGGAGGACGGGCAGCGCAACGACGAGGCCGCGGCCGTCTTCGGCGCCGATGGCGCTTTCGATTCCGACCTCACCCGTTCGGCGCTCGCCGCGTTCGGGCAGCCCGTGCTGCTGCTCGCCGGAGAGTACGACCTCAACTCCCCACCACCCGCGATGGCCGAGTTCGCCGGTCTGTTTCCCGACGCCCGGTACGTCGTACAGCCGCGCGCCGGCCACTTCCCCTGGCTCGACGATCCCGGACGCTTCGTCACGACGGCGATGACGTTCCTCGGTTGAAGGGGCACCCGCCCCGTCGGTCCGTCATCAGGCCGGTCCGGCCACGACCGCCGGATCGTCGAGGACCCCCCGCACCACCGAGTGCGCCGCACCCAGCAGCGGGCCCTGGGGACCAAGCCGCGACACCGACACCGGACAGGCGGGTCCGGCCGTCCGGTTTTCCAACTCGCTCTCCAGAGAAGGCAGGAGCCAGGGCGCGAGACCGGCCAGTGCGCCGCCCAGCACGACCGACTCCGGGTCCAGCAGGTTGACCGCCCCGGTCAGGGCTATGCCGAGTGCCGCACCGGCGTCGCGCAGCGCCCGCCGTACGGCCTCGTCGCCCTCGACGGCCCGCCGCGCGAGCAGACCGACCAGATCCTCACCCGGCGCCAGTCCGGCCGCCCGCAGGACCGCTTCCTCGCCGGCGTACTGCTCCAGACACCCGCGTCCGCCGCACGGACACTCGGGACCGTCCGGGTGGACGGGCACGTGGCCCAGCTCGCCGGCGAAGCCCCGCGTGCCCCGCAACAGGTGCCCGTCGACGACGACGGCGGCGCCGATGCCGATCTCGGCCGACACGTGCAGGAAGTCGCGGGGCGTACCGTCGCCGAGCCAGAGTTCGGCCAGGGCGCCGAAGTTGGCCTCGTTGTCCACGGTCAGCGGGAGGCCCGTGGACAGCAGGGCACCGAGGTCCGTGTCGTGCCAGTCGAGGTTGGGGGCGTGTACGACCGTACGGCCGTCACGTGCCACCAGGCCGGGCACGGCGACCGCGAGTCCGGCCGGCCACAGACCCTCCCGCTCCGCCTCGGCCACCACCCGGCGGACCAAGGAGATGAGTTCCTCGACCACCGGCTCCGGGGCGCGGCCCCGGTTCGCGCCGTGCCGCACGGCACGCGCGCGTATCTCGCCGCGCAGGTCGACCGCGCACACCGCGAGATGGTCGACCCCGACCTCCGCCCCGAGCCCGGCCGGACCGTGTCCGCTGACGGCCAGCGCCGATCCGGGCCGGCCCACCCGGCCGGGCCGCTCGGGGCCGAGCTCCTCCAGCAGTCCCGAGCGGATCAGTTCGTCCACGAGGGTCGACACCGCGGCACGCGTCAGGCCGATGTGGGAAGCGACCGCGGCACGCGAGAGCGGACCCTCGGCGCTGACGGTGTGCATCACCCGGGCGAGGTTGCGGCGGCGCATGCCCTGCTGGGTGTCGGGCAGGGCGCGGCCGGAACCGGCCGGGCGGGACTCGTGCGGTGCGGTCATGCCTCCGTCAGTCCTCGGTCGGCGTCACGTAGGGGCCTTCGGCGCGGGGAGTCGGTCATCGGGTGTCCGTCCCCCGCTCCAGCAGTGGGGCCGCGTCGGAGAGTACCCCGGAGATCCGGGCCAGCGCGGCCTCGTCGCGCTCGACCGCGTCCAGCACCGGCCCGGCGGCCGTGTTCCAGCGGCGGGCGACCGCGGCCGGGTCCTCGCCGGTCAGCAGCCCGGCCGCCTGTGCCGCGGCGCCGAGCGCGACCAGCTCCTTGGCCTCGGGCACCTGTACCGGCCGCCCCGACAGTCGTCGCACGGTCTGCTGCCAGGCGGTGCCGCGCGCCCCGCCGCCGATCAACAGCAGCGGGGTGCTCCGGTCCGCGTCCTCGTCGAGCACCAGGTCCAGGGCGCCGAGCAGTGAGTGGACGGCGCCGTCGTACGCGGCCTGCAGCAGCTGTCCGGGAGAGGTGTCGTGGCGCAGCCCGTGCAGTAGCCCGGAGGCGTGCGGCAGGTTCGGGGTGCGCTCGCCGTCCAGGTACGGCAGGAGGGTGACGGAGCCGCCGGGCTCGACGGCCTCGCGGTCCAGGCCCAGCAGGGCCGCGACGCGGTCGACCGCCTGGGTGCAGTTGAGGGTGCAGGCCAGCGGCAGCCAGTCGCCGTGCGCGTCGGCGAAGCCCGCGACCGTGCCGGTCGGGTCGGCGGGGCGGCGCCTGGAGACGGCGTACACGGTGCCCGACGTGCCGAGGCTGAGCACCGGGGTGCCCGGGCGCAGCCCGAGGCCCAGCGCGGCCGCGGCGTTGTCGCCGGTGCCCGGTGCGACCAGGGTGCCCTTGGAGAACGGCAGGTCGTGGCTGTCGCGCACGGTCCCGACCACCTCACCCGGCCGGGCGACCCGGGGCAGCAGCGCCGGGTCGAGGCCCACGTGCCGGAGCACCTCCTCGTCGTACGACTCCGTCGCGGACGCCCACCAGCCCGTGCCCGACGCGTCGCCCCGGTCGGTCGTGCCCTGGCCGGTCAGGCGCTCGGTGAGGTAGTCGTGGGGCAGCCGTACGGCCGCGGTGGCGCGGACCGCATCCGGCTCGTGCTCGGCGAGCCAGGCCCACTTCGTGACCGTGAAGGAGGCGCCGGGCACGCTGCCGGTGCGCTCCGCCCAGGCCTTCGGGCCGCCCAGCTCCTCGACCAGACGGCGGGCCTGGGGTGCCGAGCGCACGTCGTTCCACAGCAGCGCGGGGCGTACCGGCTCGCCCTGCGCGTCCAGGGTGACCAGTCCGTGCTGCTGGCCGCCGATCGACACGGCGGCCGCCTCGTGCGCCGCGTCACCGCACTGGCTCAGCGCCTCGCACAGGGCGTCCCACCACTGGCGCGGATCGCTCTCCCGGCCGGCCCCGGAGGAGACCGTGTGCGGCGCCTGGCCGCTCGCCGCGACCTCTCCCGTGGACGCGTCGACGATCAGCGCCTTGGTGGACTGGGTGGACGAGTCCACGCCGACGACGAGCGGACCCTCGGCTGCTGACATCGGGCACTCCCTTTTCCGCGGCTCGCGCGATCAGACGCGATCTGACCTGGTGTTTTCCGGTGTGGCCAGGCAGTGGCCACCCGGACGTCACCCCTACGAGGACATCTTGTCCCTTCCCAGGGACGCGAGCGCATACTAATTTGTAAATCGCCATGACGAAATAGTCGGGGCACGCGACCGGAGCAAGCGAGGAGCCGCCGCATGAGTTACCAGCCCACCCCCGAGGACAGGTTCACCTTCGGTCTGTGGACCGTCGGCTGGCAGGGGAGGGACCCGTTCGGCGACGCCACCCGCCGCGCCCTCGACCCGGTCGAGACGGTGCGGCGCCTGGCGGAACTCGGCGCCTACGGTGTGACCTTCCACGACGACGACCTGATCCCCTTCGGCTCCTCGGACACCGAGCGCGAGTCCCACGTCAAGCGCTTCCGTCAGGCCCTGGACGCGACCGGCATGAGCGTGCCGATGGCCACCACCAACCTCTTCACCCATCCGGTCTTCAAGGACGGCGCGTTCACCGCCAACGACCGCGACGTGCGCCGCTACGCCCTGCGCAAGACGATCCGCAACATCGACCTGGCGGCCGAGCTGGGTGCGAAGACGTACGTCGCCTGGGGTGGCCGTGAGGGCGCCGAGTCCGGCGCCGCCAAGGACGTGCGCGTCGCTCTCGACCGCATGAAGGAGGCCTTCGACCTCCTCGGCGAGTACGTCACCACCCAGGGCTACGACCTGCGCTTCGCCATCGAGCCCAAGCCGAACGAGCCGCGCGGCGACATCCTGCTGCCCACCGTCGGCCACGCGCTGGCGTTCATCGAGCGTCTGGAGCGGCCCGAGCTGTACGGCGTGAACCCCGAGGTCGGCCACGAGCAGATGGCCGGGCTCAACTTCCCGCACGGCATCGCCCAGGCCCTGTGGGCGGGCAAGCTCTTCCACATCGACCTCAACGGCCAGTCCGGCATCAAGTACGACCAGGACCTCCGCTTCGGCGCCGGGGACCTGCGCGCCGCCTTCTGGCTCGTCGACCTCCTGGAGAGCGCCGGTTACGACGGCCCGCGTCACTTCGACTTCAAGCCGCCGCGGACCGAGGACCTGGACGGTGTGTGGGCGTCGGCGGCGGGCTGCATGCGCAACTACCTCATCCTGAAGGAGCGCGCCGCCGCCTTCCGTGCCGACCCGGAGGTCCAGGAGGCGCTGCGCGCCTCGCGGCTGGACCAGCTCGCCCGGCCGACCGCCGCCGACGGACTCCAGGCGCTGCTCGCCGACCGTACGGCCTTCGAGGACTTCGACGCGGAGGCGACCGCCGCGCGCGGGATGGCCTTCGAGCGGCTCGACCAGCTGGCCATGGATCACCTGCTGGGTGCGCGGGGCTGACCGCAAGGCACGGTGATCGATTGACCGGTCTTCGGTGATCGGTTGACCGACCCTCGCGCGGAACGCTCCGGAATCATGCGATCCGGAGCATGAGTCGGTATCAACTTCGGTGCGGAGGTCGCCACCTGCCCGCCAGGGGGCGAGGCTGGAGGTATGGCCACGCCGCCCGTACCGCCTCGCCCGCCCGGACCTCCGGCCGACGCCCCGCCCCCGGGCGGCGGCTTCGGACCGCCGTACGGAGGATCCGGAAACTACGGCCCGCCCACCTCGGTCGACTGGACGGCGACGCAGCCTCACGAGCCGAGAAGGCCCCGGGGCCCGCTGTTTGCCGTGCTGGCCGTGCTCGCGGTCGCGGGAGCCGTCCTCACGGTGGTGCTGCTGTCCTCCGGGAACCACGACTCACCGGACGAGAAGCCGCCCGCGCAAGGCAGCACGAGCGCGAGCGGCTCTCCGCGGCCGTCCCTCGGCCTTCCCACCGAGCTGCCGTCGAAGCTGCCCAGCAGGCTGCCGTCGGGGCTGCCGAGCGGATGGGAGTCCCTGCTGCCCACCGAGGCGCCGAGCGACCTCGAATCGCTCATCCCCTCCCTGGGGGGCGAACTGCCCTGACCGCGCCGCCTAGATGCAGTCGGGCAGCCGCACGTACGTCACGGTTGTCTCGATGCCGCTGTCGACCAGCCGGCCCTGGGCATCGAAGGCGCCCGTGCCGTCCGTCATCCCGAAGTCGTTGTCGTTGATCAGGGCGAGCGTGTCGTGGTCCACGCGCGCGACGCCCTCGATCTTCCCCGGCACACCGCTCACCTTGCCCAGGTCCACGACGAGACGCTTGGCGAGCACCGGGACGCCCGCGGAAGCCGGGTCGGGCAGCTGCTCCAGGGACGGGGACGTCGTGTCGTCGTCCCAGGAGCCGCCGAGGATGTCCGACCCGTGTCCCAGCTTCACCAGCTGCAGCCGGGCCGCCTTGTCGGTGCGCTCCTCGACCAGCAGCCGGTTGGCTCCGACGGCCACCACGGACGAGATCTTGAGCTCGGAGGTGTCGCCCTCGCTCGGGTCGACGACGTTCACCGGGTCGAACCGGTAGGCGTACTCGGCGGTGACCGCCTGCTTCCTCGGTGAGAACCGCAGCAGTCGGGTCGTGAGCGACGTGTCCCCGGCGTCCCCGTTCGGCAGGGAGAGCGGGCTCTGCACGGCCATCACCAGGTCACCGTCCGGCAGCTGGGCCAGCCCCTCGAACCCACGGTTGATCTTCCGGTGCAGCAGGACCGACGGCAGCGCCTCCACCACCGGGTAGTCGGCTCCGGTGAGGTTCAACCCCTTGGGCACGTAACGGGTGAGGACCTTCCCGCGCGCGGAGACGTGGATCAGCGACGGGCCGTACTCGTCCACGAGCCAGAAGGTCCCGTCCGCGGCCCGCACGATGCCCTCGGTGTCCAGGCCGTTCGGGTTGTACGACAGCGGCGTCTTCGCGTCGTAGCTGTACGGCGCCTCGTCGCGGCCCTGCTGGTTGGACAGCCCGGTGACGCCCTTGCCGGACGAGGTGGTCAGCGGAATCGCGTCGATCACCTCCACACGGTCCCCGGACACCCGGATCTTCACGATCGCCGGGTCGAAGCCCGGCACCGGGAACGTGCGGCGCTTCTTGCCGTCCACCTTGATCTGGCCGTTGGGGCCCCGGTCGGTGATCGTCCAGAACTCGCCCTTGCGGCCGGCCGGGTAGATGTCGCTGCCGATACCGCCCAGGTCCACGCCACGGTCGTTGTCGACGCTGCCCGGCAGAAGGGCGTTGCTGAACGTGCCCAGCGGTATGTCCCCGAGCGTGGCCGTGCGGGTGACGTGCGCGGCTTCGTCGGCCGGCGCCGCCGAGGCCGCACCGGCCGCCACGAGAGCGACCGCCAGGGCCAGCGGCAGCCCCGTCGCGAAGGAACGGTGGACTCGGCTCCGACCGGTGGGGTGCGGGGACATTCGGGCCTCCTTGAGTACAAGTGCGTTGGCAGCGGCCAGATTTGGGCCCTCGGAGGAACGGTGTACGGCCGACGGGTGAACGCGGGGCGTCTTCCACTCGTCGGTCGTGGAGGGGCTACCGTGACGAGCCGTTGGCGCCGGGTGACGAGACGTCGAGTCGCCAGGTCCGGGGATGACGCAGCGTCAATTGCGCACCGGTGACTCGCCGTCCAGCGTGAGCCCGGCCGCCGCCAACGCCGTCGCCGGATCCCGTGCGGGACCTCCCGCGGGCAACCAGCGGCCGGATTCCTCGATGTACGGCCACCAGCGGCCGTCGCGCCCCAGGCGCAGTTGGATCCCCGCTCCCGGGAGCGTCCACCTGTTGCCCGTCGCCCGCAGCGTCGGTCGTTCGTCCTCGTCCCAGGCGGCTGCGAGGGCGGCACGCGCGCGTGCGAGCGCTTCGCCGGTCACCTGCCACTCCTCGTCGAGCGCGGCCAGCGCGTCCGCGCCACCGTGCTGCCAGGCGCGTACGGCCGTCGCCAGCCCCTCGCGGCCGCGTCCCGACCCCGTGGCGAGCCGGTCGCGGACGGCCCTCTCAGGACCGCCGGTGGCCAGCCGTACGGCGTCCTGAGCGGCCGTCAACTGCGGCTTGGCCGGCCCCGGCTCCGGACCGGCGCTGAGCGCGTCCGCGAGCAGCCGGTGGGCTTCCGCGGCGGTCTGCGTGGCGAGGTACTCCAGGGCCGCCGGGTCGACTCCGGGCGCCGGTGGGGTCTCGGCGTCCAGACCGGGTGGTGTGCCGGGCGTGTCGGGGAGACCCGGCAGGGCGGGCGGCGAAGGCAGGATGTCCGCGGCCGCCCAGGCCTCCGCGGCGTCCACGCCTTCCGGCTCGACGGTCGCCGGATGGGCAGCCTGATCGGGCGCCCGAAGGGGCGTGGTGCCGCGCGCGTGGAGCGCGTCGAGGAAGGCGCGTTCGCCGCGGCCCCGGAGCAGCAGAAGGACGAACGGGTCCTCGTCCAGCAGGCGCGCCACCTGGTGGCAGAGCGCCGCGGTGTGCCCACAGTGGTCCCAGGCCCCGCAGTCGCACTCCGGCTCCAGGTCACCGAGCCCCGGCAGGAGTTCGATGCCGGCCGCCGCCGCGTCCTCGACCAGATGCGGGGGCATCTCATGGTCGAGCAGCGCCGCGAGGTGTCCGGCGCGCTCGACGGCCACGTCCAGGAACCGGGACCACTGCTCCTGCGGCAGCTCGGGCAGCAGGACGTCCGCCCGGTGCGCCGTACGCCCCTTCTCCCGCACGACAGCCGTGATCCGGCCCGGGCGCACCGAGACCGCGCCCACGGCGCCCGCCCGCGCGAGCCTGCGTCCCGCCTTCACCTGTGTGCCGTCCAGCGCCGTGTCCTCCAGCGCCCGCAGCCAGGCGCGGCCCCAGCACGTCTGCGCGAAACCCCGCCCGCGCGCGGGCGGCAGCGCGGCGAACGTGCGCTCCCTGTCGTCCTCGTGCCGGTTCATCGGACCTCCCCGCGCAGCTCCACCAGATCGGCCAGGTCAGCGTCCGTCAGTTCCGTGAGCGCCGCCTTGCCGGAGCCGAGTACCGCGTCGGCCAGCTCCTGCTTGCGGCCCAGCAGTTCTGCGATGCGGTCCTCGACGGTGCCCTCGGCGATCAGCCGGTGCACCTGTACGGGCCGGGTCTGGCCGATGCGGTACGCGCGGTCCGTGGCCTGTGCCTCCACGGCGGGGTTCCACCAGCGGTCGTAGTGCACCACATGCTCGGCCCTGGTGAGGTTCAGGCCCGTGCCCGCTGCCTTCAACGAGAGTAGGAAGACGGGCACTTCAGCGTCCTGGAACCGCCGCACGAGCTCCTCCCGCTCGGCGACGGGAGTGCCACCGTGCAGCAGCTGCGAGGGCACCCCGCGGGCCGTCAGATGCCGTTCCAGGAGGCGGGCCATGCGCACGTACTGCGTGAAGACCAGCACGCCCGCCCCTTCGGAGAGGATCGTGTCGAGCAGCTCGTCCAGCAGCTCCAGTTTGCCCGAGCGTCCGGTGATCCTCGGGTCGCCCTCCTTGAGGAACTGCGCCGGATGGTTGCAGATCTGCTTCAGGCCGGTCAGCAGCTTCACGATCAGGCCCCGTCGTGCCATGCCGTCGGCGGCGGAGATCGCCTCCAGCGTCTCGCGCACCAACGCCTCGTACAGGCTGGCCTGTTCCTGGGTCAGCGACACCGGGCGATCGGTCTCGGTCTTCGGCGGCAGTTCGGGCGCGATGCCCGGGTCCGACTTGCGCCGGCGCAGCAGGAACGGCCTCACGAGGCGGGCCAACCGCCGCGCCGCGTCCGGATCCCGGCCGCCCTCTACCGCCTGCGCGTACCGGGCGCGGAAGGTGCCCAGGCGGCCCAGCAGTCCGGGGGTTGTCCAATCGAGGATCGCCCACAGCTCCGAGAGGTTGTTCTCCACGGGCGTGCCGGTGAGCGCCACACGCGCGCGTGCCTCGATCGACCGCAGCGCCCGGGCCGTCGCCGAGTACGGGTTCTTCACGTGCTGGGCCTCGTCCGCGACGGCCATGCCCCAGGGCACCTGGCCGAGCCGCGGGGCGTCCAGGCGCATCGTGCCGTACGTCGTCAGGACGAACTCCCCGTCCGCCAGTGAGTCCAGGCCGCGTCCGGCGCCGTGGTAGCGACGCACCGGCGTGCCGGGCGCGAACTTCTCGATCTCACGCTGCCAGTTGCCGAGGAGGGTGGCCGGACAGACGACGAGCGTGGGACCGGCGGCTGTGGGGTCCGTCTGCCGGTGCAGATGCAGCGCGATCAGTGTCACGGTCTTGCCGAGGCCCATGTCGTCCGCCAGGCAGCAGCCCAGGCCGAGGGAGGTCATCCGGGCCAGCCAGTCGAGGCCCCGCCGCTGGTAGTCGCGCAGCGTGGCGTCGAGCGTGGCGGGCGGTTCCACCGCCTCCTGCGCCTGCGGGTCCGTGAGCCGCTCCCGCAGATCCGCCAGCCAGCCCGAGGCCTTGACGTCGACGCGGTGGCCGTCGACCTCCGCGGAGCCCGTCAGCGCGGCGCCCAGCGCTTCGACCGGAGTGAGTCGGCGGTCCTGCCGCGCGCGGGCATCGCGCGCCTCCTGGGGGTCGAGCAGGACCCAGCGGTCGCGCAGCCTCACCAGGGGACGCCTGGCCTCCGTGAGGCGGTCCAGCTCCGCACGCGAGAGGTCCTCCCCGCCCAGCGTGAACCGCCAGGTGAAACCGAGCAGGGCAGCGGCCGACAGGAACGACGGGGTGGGCGCGGGATGGCTGTCCCGTCCCGGGCCTTCCTGTGGTGGTCCGACGACCGCGTGGGTGGACAGCCCGCGCGACAACTCCTTCGGCCAGTGCACGTCCATGCCCGCCGCGGCGAGGGCCCGGGCGCCCGTCCCGAGCAGTTCGGCCACCTCTTCGTCGACGAGTTCGACGGACCGCGGCACCTCCGCCGAGAGCAGGGGCGTCAGTGGCGGCCAGGCGCGTGCCGCACGGCGCAGCGCCAGCAGCACGTCCATCCGCGCGCGGGGGCCGAAGGCGGAGCCCGAGGGACCGGATCCGGCCCAGACCTCGGCCGCGTCCGCGACGACGGCGAGCCCGCTCGTGTGGTGCACCTGGAGCACGGCCCGGAAACGGAGGGGGACATCGCCGTCCACGCCGTCCACCGCGTCTTCGAGACCGGGCACCTCGACGCGCAGCGACAGCCGTACGCCCGCGTCGTGGCCCGCGGCGACGTCGTCGGCCCACGCCCGCTGCCCGGGCATGTGCTGCGGCTCCGGCGTCGCGTAGGCCGGTCCGCCCGTCACCAGGGGTGCGGCGGGGGAGCGGGGGAGCGCGTCGGCGACGGCGTCGAGGAAGGCGCGCAGCAGTCGCTCCGGCTCCGGCATCCGAAGCGGCCCGTCGGCATCGGCCACCGCTTCGGTGTCAGCCACCGCGGCGGCGTCGGTCATCGGGACCGCGTGGGCCTCGGGCGGCATGGCGGCGGCGAGTTCGCGGACGAGTTCGGCGTCCCGGGCGGACAGCGGCCCCACCCGCCATGCGTCGTGATCACCCTGGGACAGGCCGGGCAGCAGCAGGCCACGGGCCAGGAAGTGCAGAGCCAGCACGGCCGCCGTGCCCCAGAACGAGGTGGCCCGATGCGGGTGCGGGACGGCACGCGCGCGTGTGAGGAACGGCAGGGCCGTGCGCACCGGCAGCAGGACCGCGGGCACGCGCATCCGCTCGACACCGTCCTCGCCCGGCAGCAGGACGGTCAGCTCGTCGAGGGCTGCCGACGCGACGGCAGGCGGGGTCGTACCGTCGGGTCGCCAGAAGGCGACGCGCCCGGCGCGAGCGGGGTCGGCCGGTAGGAACACAGCGCAGCAGTGGGCCAGTTCGGACAACTCGAAGGGTGGTGCCGTGGAGATCCTCTGCACAGCTCTGCCGCACTCCTCAAATTTGACTACTGGATCCGGAGCCGCCGACGGTACAGCACGTGGACGGACGGCCTCGAATGGCTAGGCTGTGACCTGAGCCACTTCACCGAGTGTTCGAATGTGTACTGCGGGCGTCGGCCTCGGGGGCGAGTAGGGGTCGCGCCTCAGGGACGTCTCAGGGTTGCGGTCCGGAACCGCGGGAAGCGCGGGCCCGTTTTCAGATCAGAGAGCGGCAGTGGCCGCGAAGGAGGCGACGCACATGTCGAAGAACGCGAAGATCGCCGCAGGAGGTGTGGCGGTCGGACTCATCCTGCTGATATGGCTGCCCTGGTGGGTGTCGTTCCTGATCGTGGTAGGGGTTCCGGCGGCGGCGTACCTCACGCTGGACCCCTCGCAGCGGCGCAGGCTGCGTCGCGTCACGCGCAAGGAACTCGGCCGCTGAGGCGTTACCCCCCGATGTGTCCGCGCCGAGCGCGCAGAAGCCGACCACATCGCCGCCCACGGGCCTGCCGACGGTACGGCCCGGGGCGGCGTGGCGTCCGGCATCTCTTGCCCGCTCCAGCGCGACGACGTCCCCGCCCAGACTTCCCCGTGCGGCACAAATCGTTTGCGCCGAAGAACTCCGGAGCACCACCATGACCGGCATGACGTATGGAAAGGAGGCCCAGCGACTCCACGGTGAGCGCTGATGGCCCGACACGAGGCGTCGCAGACGCCGTCCCGACAGCCCCAGAGCCCGCCGGCGCCGTTGACGCCCGCCTGGCTGAGGGCCCACTTCGATCCCCTGCCGTTCCCGGCACGCATGGGCGCCCTGGCACGTTACGCCCGCACCCTCACCCCGCACGCGTACCAGACGCTCCACCATGCCCTCGACGCCGGTGAACCCGACGAGCGGCACACCGCCCTGTTCCTGGCCGTCGTGCGCCGTGACCTGGACCGGGTTGCCGCGGCGCTGGCCGACCCCCTGCTGGGACGCCGTGCCCGCTCGGCCGCCCTCCGACTGCCCGTTCCCGAACAGGCCCTGGAACGCCTGGCCCTGAGCGACATCAGGGCCACCCGCCACGAGACCTTCCGGCTCCTCCGGCTCAGCCGCCGCCATGCGCTCGCCGCCCGGCTGCTGCCCCAGGTGTACGAACGGCACGGCGCGCGCGACGCGGGCGCGCTGCTGCCCGCCTGCCCCGCCGAGACGGCACAGGCCTGGCTGCCTCGCGTCGATCCGCCGCCGGGGACGCTCAACGCCCTGGCCCGTACCGCACCTCACGCCGTGGCCGAGTACCTGGCGGCACGTCACGAGGGAAGTTCACAGCAGGAGGGGGGGCGCTTCGTCCGCCGTCATCGCGCGGTCGCATCGGTCGCCGCGCGGCGCGACCCCGCAGCGGCGCTCGTCCTCCTGGAACGGGCCCCGTCGCTCCTCACCCCGGCCGGGGTCCTCTCGGCGCTGCGCCGCCCCGGCGAGGCGCTGGCCGTCCTGCGGACGGTGCGGGCCGCCGACGACGGGTGGCGGGCGGAACACTCCGTTCCCGCCGGGCCGCTGCCGCCGTCCGTGCGCACGGCACTGCTCGAACTGCCCGTCCAGGACCTGGCGTTCCTCGCCGAGCGCTGCCCGGCCGCCGGGAGCCGCGACCGCGGGCCGGAACGCCGCGAGGTGTACCCCGACGGTCTGCTGGGCCTCTTGCCGCCCACGGAGCGACGGCGCGTCGTCGAGAGCCGTGTCGTGGGCGGTCGGCGGCTGCGGAGCGCGCCGCTCACCACGCTCGCCGCACTCGCCCCGTCCGACCGTGTGGACCTCGTCGTCCCGTGGCTGGCGAAGCACAGGGGGAGCCCCTGGACCAGGGCCCGGCTGGCCGCGGCCCTGCCCCTGGCCGACGGCGAGCCCGTGCTGCGGGAACTCGTGGCGAACCACCGCTCCCACCACAGAGCCGTGGCCTGGCCCGCTTTGCTGGCGTGCGCGGAACTGGAAGGCAGACCGGACGAGTTCGCCCGGATCGCGGTCGACTGTGAACGGGCCTGGCACGACCAGGACGAGGTCCGCCTCGGAGCGCTCCGGCAACTCGCCGGCGCGGCACCGCGGCTGCTCGTCGCCCTGCCCGACCGGGTGCTGCGCGACGCCGCGCTCACCACGCTCCAGTCCCGCGACAGTACGCGCGCCTCTCTGGCCGCCGTCGAACGGCTGCTGCGCCGCGTGGTCGAACACGCCGCCCGGGCCGGCCGCCCGGACCGCGCCGCGTTCGCCGCCGGACTGCTCGGCGAAGTCGTCCTGACGGCACGGCCTGCGCGCCCGGTGACCGCCCTGAGCGTGGACGGGACAGCGGCGGCCGCCATCTGGGAGGCCATGTCCGAGACGGCGCGGAACCGGCCGGACGTGACCACGGCGCTCGCCGAACTCCTCGCCCCCCACCTCGCCGACCTGCCCGACCTGGACGCACGGATCCGCGAGGTCGCGCTGACGGGCGACGACCCGGACCTCGCCGCCCGGGCCGCGGCCGCCTGGGTCCGGCCGCCACACGTGCGGGAGGGGCGCTGTGCGGAACTGCTGGCCCTGGACGCCACGTTCGCGACCGTCCCCCTCGTCCTGGCGACCGTCGCGGCCCGCCGCACGGACCTCCTGGACCTGGTGCGCAGTGCCGTGCGGGAGGGGTTCACCGGGCGGGTACGGCCCCGTGCCGTCCCCTGGGCACCCAAGGTGCACCTCGGTCGCACCGGGCGCTGGCTGCCCCGGCAGCGGGACGCCTGGTCCGCGCACCACACGCGCGTGGCCATGGACGAGACGGCCTCGCTGCGGGCCCGCGCGGACGCGGCGGCGCTGCTGCGGGATCCGGCACGGCTGACTGCACTCGCCGACGGGGCCCCGCAGCCGGTGGCCGCGGCGGCGCTCGTCGCGCTCGGTGAGGTCACCGACCGGCCAGGGACCACGGGCCAGGCGGAGGTGCGTGACTTCCTGTTGCGGCATGCCGCGACCGGCGGCGTGCGCGGACGGGCCGCGCTGGCCGCGCTGCGACGGCTCCTGGAGCGGGTGCCCGACCGCGACGCCGTCGCCCTGCTGGCGCCCGTGGCGGCGGCCACCGACCTGTCCGTGGGTGCCCGCAAGGAAGCCGCCCGCGCGCTCGGCGCCCTGCACGACGCCGACGCCGACAACGCCTTCGAGGCGCTCGTCGCGGCCTGGGACGCTCCGGGGCAGCACCCCGACGTTCGCGCCGTCCTGGCCCGTGCGCTCCTTCCCGCGATCGACCGCCCGGGCATCGCGGACCGGCTGTTCGCGGCGGCGGACGAACCCGCCGTACGGGACGCGGTCGTGCACGCGCGCGTGCGGGTGGTGCCCGACACGAAGGGCGAGCCGTACACGGCGTTCCTCGTGCGGCTCGTGCGGGAGGGCGGCGAGGACGCCGCTGTCGCCGCCGTCCGGGCCCTGCCGATCTGGCTGACTCCCGAAGCCACCGACGCGACCGAGGTGATCGCCGAGGCGCTGGTGGACCCGGACAGGTCCCGTCGCGTGTGGGAGGCGGCGGCCGGTCAACTGGCCTGGTTCCCGTCGGGACCCGGCGCCGAGAACGCCGCCCGGGCCGCCTTCGAGGCACTGGCGGAGCGTGCCCGCTCGGAGGATCCCCGGGTCCGCGTCGCCGCCCTGCGGCGGCTCCACGCATGCTCCGGCGTCGTGCAGCCCGGTGCCGCCGTCGGAAGGGCGCTGCACCTCCTGGACGCGCTGGCCGACACGCTGGCTGCCGTCGGGCTGAAGGCCGATGCCGCCCAACTCACCTGGGAGGCCGCGTTGGACGCCGTACGCCGCGGCCGGCACGAAGAGCACCGGTGGGAGCGACTGGCGCGCCTGTGCGAGGCGGGGCCGGGGCGCATGCCAGGGACGACCGCCTACGCGCCCCTGGATCTCCGTCGGGCACGCGAGCGTGCGGCGCTGCTCGCCGCCGCGCGGAGCCTGCGCGCCCACGCGACGCCCGTGTCCGGGCTACTGGCACTGGCGCTCGTCAGGGCCGGCGGCAGGGGCACGGACTGGGCGACACCATGGCGGGACGAACTCGATGCCCTCCGGGCGCACGACGACCCGGACACCGCCATGGCAGCCCTGCTCGTCGACCCCGCCCCGCGCGGGTGACGGAGTTCGCCCCGCGCGGGCTCAGCTGGGTCGTACGGCCAGCTTGTCGAGCGCCGCCAGGAGACCGGGGAGCTCCGGACCCCGGCCCACCGGCAAGACCTCGCCGGGCTCGTCGTCGAGCAGCACGAACGCGATGTCGTCGGTGCGGGCGACCATGGACCAGCCGGGACCGTCGGCGCGCAGTGTCCGGGCGTCGCCCGGGGCGAACGACGAGCGGACCCGGCCGAGGGGCGGCGGCGTATCCACGTAGGCGCGGGCTTCCGCCAGGACGCGCCGGATTCCCTGGTGGCCCTTCGGAGCGCCTTGCACGCCTTCCTTGCCGTCCCTGCCTTCCCCGTCGTCCGCAGAGCCCTGCTCGCCGTCCGACGAGGCCTCCGCCTCCTTCGCAGGGGCACCCGCCGCCGAGAAGTCGCCGTCGTCGATCTGCTCGCGCCAGACGGCCCACTGCTGTGCGATCTCGTCGGCGCCCAGGCGCCGCTGGGCCGGGCCCCAGGAGCTCGTGTCCGGCGGGGCCAGCGGGGGACCCTCCGCCACATCGGGGCCGGGATCGTGCGGCTCGGGCACGCCCGGGGCCGCCACGGCGACCGCGAGGGGCCAGCCCGGCAGGGCGGCGACAACCGTGCGCTCGTCGGGCGACAGGTCGTACTCCATGCCGCAGTCCCAGGAGGCGATCGCGACCGCGACCAGCGAGACGTCGTCGATGACCACCGTCCAGCGCGCCCCGTCGCCGTCCTGCCCGAGCACCAGACCGTACCCGTCGGCACGCGGCGCGAGGTCCAGCGCGGCGCAGGCCTCCGGATAGTCGTCGCCCAGCACGCTCGGGAACTGCGCCGGCGTCAGCAGCACTGCCGTGAGCACGTACAGCGCATCGTCCGCGGTGGCGACGACCTCCTCGTCCGTCTCGGCCATCCCAGCCTCCCCAATGGTTCGTCCAACGGCGCGCACCCTAGTGCGAGCGGAAGCCCCTTGTCACGACTCGCACGACACCCGGAGCTGCAGTTTTCCGCCTGGACAGGGGCGAATCGCCCCGATCCGCCGACGCCCGGGCGGGTCAGGCGACGGGAAGCCCGAGGAGGTCACGCGCCACCGTGCGCGGCGACTCGTCGCGCTCCCGCGCCAGGGCGATGACGGCCCGGCAGGCCAGCTCGCTCACCCCGAACGACAGTGCCTCCGGTGACACCCAGCCCGAGGCCTCGTCCATCCGGTCCTGGTCGTCCTCGGCGCGGGCCGAGACATAGTCCGACGCGGCTTCGAATAAGTTGTGTGCCCGCTTCTCGCCGCCGCCGGCTGCCTCCGCGCGCGTGGACGTGCGAAATCGGGCGATGTGTGCGCGAACCCTGTCGAACACGGGAACCTTCTCTCTGTGTGGCTTCGGTGCTGATCGTTCATCTGTCCCCATTCAACGTAGAGTTGGAGTTGTGGCGACAGAAGGGGGACGTCGCGGTGAACCGGTTCGAGCGGCTCGAACGGAACCGGTGGCCGTGTCAGTGGGCGCTGTCGTCCAGTGAGTCGATCGTCCGGCGCAGCCAGGTGAGCTCGGCCCGGCTCGTCGCACGCGCGATGGTGAGGATGCCGCGCCGGAACGGGTCGTCCGGTTCCTCGGCGCTCAGCGGCCGGTCGCCCTCGTAGAAGAAGCTCGCCGGCTCCTCCAGGAACGCCAGTCTGCGCCGCAGCACCGCCGCCTGGACCGCGGGGTCGTCCAGGTGCCTGAGGAAGCCGAGCACCGTGAACCAGCGGTTCTCGTCGGTGATGTCGCGCTGCGCCGGTTCGGCCAGCCGACGCCGCAGCTCGCGCCGCCCGTCGCCGGTGAGCGTCAGCACGTGACGCGGCGCGGCCACCGCACCGGGCTCGGTGGTCCGGGCCGGCAGATCCGCCTTCTTCAGCGCGTGCCCGATCGCGGCACCAACGCCACCGAGGAGGAACGCGATGCAGAAGGCCGAGTTCGACGGTGAGGGAAGCCGGATCCGGTGGACGGAGACGCCCGGCGAGGAACCCGCGCGCGTGTTCGTCCACGGACTGGGGTCGATGTCGGCCGTGTACCACGCCCACATCGTGGCCCGCCCCGAACTCGCGGGCCGCCGAAGCCTGTTCGTCGACCTGCCCGGACACGGCATCAGCGACCGGCCTGCACACTTCGGCTACGCACTGGAGGACCACGCCGACGCCCTCGCGGCGGCCCTGGATGCTGCGAGGCTGACCGGCACCGAACTGGTCGCGCACAGCATGGGTGGCTCGGTCGCCATCGTGCTCGCCCACCGGCGGCCCGACCTCGTCTCGCGGTTGGTCCTCACCGAGGCCAACCTCGACGCCTTCCCGCCGCAGTCCGCGGCGAGCCGCGAAATCGCCTCCTACGAGGCGGACGAGTTCCTGGCATTCGGCCCCGCGCGCGTGCTGGAGCGTGTCGGTCCCCTGTGGGCGGCGACCATGCGACTGGCCGACCCGCGTGCGCTGCACCGCACCAGCCGGGGGCTCGTGCGCGGCTCGAACCCCGCCATGCGCACCCTCCTGGAAGGGCTGCCGATCGACCGCGTGTACCTGCAGGGCGAGCTCAGCGGTGAACTGGCGGGCAAGGAGGGCCTGGAGGCGGCCGGCGTGCGTGTGGTGACGGTGCCCGGTGCCCGGTGCCCGGTGCCGGACACAACGTCATGTTCGACCAGCCGGACGCCTTCGTCGCGGCAGTGGCCGGACAGGGGTGAGGGGCCGCGCGTGCGCACGGCCGGGCGGCGGTCCGTCGGCACGTACCCCCACCTACGCGATGGTCCGCCGGTACGGACCCCGGTCTGCGCGGAGGTCCCGCGGCACGGGCCCGCGCGCGTGGCCGGAGGCCGTCGTCAGTCCTCGCGAACGGCCAGCGCGAGGAAGCGGGAGTCCTCGTCCACGTACGACGTCATACGCCATCCGGAACCGGCCAGCAGCGGACGGAGGTTGCCCTCGGCACGCAGGTCGTCCGGGGTGATCTGCCGGCCCTGGCGCGCCGCCAGTGCCGCCCGGCCGATCGGATGGAACAGCGCCAGTGTGCCGCCGGGCCGTACCACGCGCGCCAACTCCCGCAGATTCTCGGAGGGGCGCGGCAGATGCGCGATGAGGCCCGCGCCGAACACGGCGTCGAGGGCCTCCGACCGCAGGGGCAGGGCGGCCACGTCGGCGAGCAGCAGCCGCCCGTCCCGGTCCCTCCCGGCCCGTACCGCTGCCCGCAGCATCTCCGGGGTCAGATCGACCCCTACGACCACGCCCGCCGGCCCCACGGCCGCGCGCAGCGGCGGCAAGGCCCGGCCCGTGCCGCAGCCCGCGTCGAGCACGCGGTCCCCGGGGCGCAGCCCCAGGTCGGCCACGGCTGCCGCGTAGGCGGGACCGTCGTCGGGGAACCGCCTGTCCCAGTCGGCCGCCCGGGCGCCGAAGAACTCTTGGACGTGCGTGTGGTCGTCGCTCATGCTCCGCATGATCCCTCACCGGCACGGGGGCTGCCGCTGCGCGCACGTTCGAGCGGGACGCGATCGTTCCAGCGCATCTCCGCGTCACATTGCGACACCTTTCGAAATGCGCCCCCTGCGTGCGCCCCTGCTCCGGCTAGCGTCCCGGGGCCATGGGACACCTGGACCATGCCGCCTTCGGCTGGCTGACCCCCGTACTGTCGTACGCGATGGCCTGTACAGGCGCCGCGCTGGGTCTGCGCTGCACCGTCCGCGCGCTCGGCACCACCGGCCGGTCGCGCCGCAACTGGCTCGTCACTGCGGCCTCCGCGATCGGCACCGGCATCTGGACCATGCACTTCGTGGCCATGCTCGGCTTCAGCGTCAGCGGCACCGACATCCGCTACGACGTACCGCTGACCATTCTCAGCCTCCTCGTCGCCATGGTCGTCGTCTGCGCCGGCGTCTTCGCCGTCGGCTACAGCCGTGACCGCACCCGAGCACTCTTCCTCGGCGGCCTCACCACCGGGCTGGGGGTGGCGAGCATGCACTACCTCGGCATGGCAGCGGTACGCCTGCACGGCGACGTCCGCTACGACCCGGTGCTCGTCGGGATCTCCGTCCTGATCGCGGTCGTCGCGGCGACGGCGGCTCTGTGGGCGGGGCTGAACATCAAGTCGCCCGTCGCGGTCACCGTCGCCTCCCTCGTCATGGGAGCGGCCGTCAGCAGCATGCACTACACCGGAATGTTCGCGGTGAGCGTGCGCGTCACGCCCTCCGCTTCGGTCCTGCCCGGGGCCACGGCGATGCAGTTCATCTTCCCCCTCGCCGTCGGCCTCGGGTCCTACCTCTTCCTCACCTCGGCCTTCGTCGCGCTCTCGCCGACAGCGGGGGAGCGCGAGGCGACCGCCTCGGCCCAACGGCCGGTCGAGAGCGCCACCGCCCACTAGCCGGGGCCCGGCAGAGCGCTCCGCCCCGAACCACTACCGAGCGAGGAGGCCATGCATACACCCCGGAGGACCCCCACGGCCGGCGCGAAGACGCCGTCCCCACCGCCCGTGCGCGGCCGTCGTGCGCACGCCGGACCACCCGCCGACGAGCCCGCGGACGAACCCGTGGGCCCGGCGGCCGACCTCGCGCCCGCGCGCGCGGGACGATGGCGGACCCGGCCCCGGACGGTGCGGGCCAAGGTCGTCTGCCTGCTGATGGTGCCCGTGGTCTCCCTGCTCGCCCTGTGGGCGTACGCCACCGTCAGCACCGCCCAGGACGTGTCCCGGCTGCGGCAGTCCCAGCGCGTAGACGCCGAGCTACGGGCACCCGTCTCCGTTGCCGTCTCCGCCCTGCAGGCCGAGCGGACGGCCGCGGTGCGTCAAGCGACAGACCCGGCCGCCGGACAGAGCGACGACCTCAGGACGCTCGCGGCGCGCACCGACCGTGCCGTGGCACGGTTGCGGCTCGGGGACGACCACACCGTCGCCGACAGCGGCGACCTACCGCGTGGCGTCGCCGCGCGGCTGGAGGTCTTCGTCGCCGACGCCGAGCACCTGCGGACACTGCGCACGGCGCTGCTCGACCGCCGGACCGGCTGGGCCGAGGTGTACGGGCAGTACACCAGGACCATCGCCTCGGGCTTCGGCGTGGACGGCGCCCTCACCGGTGTCCAGGCCGACGACGTCGGTTCCGGCGCGCGCGTGCTGCTGGAGTTCTCCCGCGCGCGTGAGGCCCTGGCCCAGGAGGACGTGCTGCTCACCAGCGCTCGCCTCGCCGGGGGCCTCCAGGGCGCACGGCTACGGCAGTTCACGGGCGCCGTCGAGACACGCCGCACGCTCACCGAGGCCGCCGTCGCCGACCTGCCCGGCGCCCAACGCGCCGCCTGGCAGCGCCTCGCCGACGGCAGCGCCTACACCTCCGTCGGCGCCGTCGAGGACAAGGTCCTCGCCAGTGCCCCGGGCGCCCGTGCGATCGCCGCCGCTCCGCAAGCCACCTGGGACCCGGCACACGCGCGCGTGCAGGACGGCATGCGGGGCATCGAGACCGGCGCCGGCCGTGCCGTCGCGGGGCGTGCCGAACCGTTCACCCGGGGTCTGCTCACCCCGGCCGGGGCCGCGGTCCTCTTCGGACTCGCCGCCGTGGCCGCTTCGCTCGTCATCTCCGTACGCATCGGACGTGCCCTTGTGGTCGAGCTGGTCACCCTGCGCAACAGCGCCCTGGAGATCGCCGGCCGCAAACTTCCCGAGGCCATGCGGAGGCTGCGCGCGGGCGAGGAGATCGACATCCGCGCCGAGACACCCCCCGGACCGCCCGCCGAGGACGAGACCGGACAGGTCGCCGAGGCCCTCGGCACCGTGCACCGCGCGGCCCTGCGCGCCGCCGTGGAGCGTGCCGAACTCGCCAGCGGCATCTCCGGGGTGTTCGTGAACCTCGCCCGCCGCAGCCAGGTCCTGGTCCACCGCCAGCTCAGCCTGCTGGACAGCATGGAGCGCCGCTCCGAGGACCCCGACGAACTGAGCGACCTCTTCCGGCTCGACCACCTGACGACCCGTATGCGGCGCCACGCCGAGAGCCTGATCATCCTGTCCGGCGCCGCACCCGGACGGGCCTGGCGCATTCCGGTGTCCCTCACCAACGTGGTGCGCGCGGCCGTCTCCGAAGTCGAGGACTACGCGCGCGTGGAGGTGCGCCGACTCCCGGAGGCGTTTGTCATCGGCGCGGCCGTCGCCGACCTCACCCATCTGCTCGCCGAGATCGTGGAGAACGCCGCCCAGTTCTCCCCGCCCCACACGCGCGTGCGGATCACCGGCGAGCCCGTCGGCAACGGTTACGCCATGGAGGTCGAGGACCGGGGCCTGGGCATGGGGGCGGACACGCTCGCCGAGGCGAACCGGCGCATCGAGCAGTCCGAGGCACTCGACCTGTTCGACAGCGACCGCCTCGGTCTCTTCGTGGTCAGCAGGCTCGCCGCGCGCCACGGCATCAAGGTGCACCTGCGCACCTCGCCCTACGGCGGCACCACCGCCGTGGTCCTGCTGCCCACCGCGCTGCTGCACAACGGGGTGGCGGAACGTTCCCCTCGCTCGTCGGCGGACGCCGAACCGGCGGCGGAACGCGAGTACGCACGCGTGCCCGGCGCCCACGCCCGCGTGCCCGGTGCCGGCCCGCCCCAGGAGTCCGTCGGCGCGCCCGGAGACAGGCCCGCCCTCGCGGCGACCGCACAGCCATCGGCAGACGCCCGGCCCGACACCCCGCCCCCAGGAGTCACCACCTTGCGGCCGCACCGCCCGTCGAACGACTCCGAAGGCTCCGAAGACCTCCCGCGCCGGGTACGCCAGGCGAACCTCGCCCCTCAACTGCGCGAGCAGCGCCGCGAGGAGCGGGACCGCCCACCGGCCTCCAGCGGCGACGATCCGCGGACTCCCGAACTCGTACGGGACCGCATGGCGGCCTACCGCGACGGCTGGGCGCGCGGCAGCGGAAGGCAGCCCGGCCGCGCAGCCGCTCCGGACACCGAATCGGGCAGTCACAGCAGCGAAGGAGACTATGCATGATCCACGACCCGGGCTTGCGGGCCGCCCAGCGATCCGGTGAACTCGACTGGTTGCTGGACGACCTGGTGGCACGCGTGAGCGACGTGCGGCACGCCGTGGTGCTCTCCAACGACGGCCTCGCGGTCGGCGCTTCCACCGACCTCAAACGCGAGGACGCCGAGCATCTGGCCGCCGTCGCCTCCGGTTTCCACAGCCTCGCCAAGGGCGCGGGCCGGCACTTCGGAGCCGGAGGCGTGCGTCAGACCATGGTGGAGATGGACGACGGTTTCCTCTTCGTGGCGGCCGCCGGGGACGGCTCCTGCCTGACGCTTCTCACCGCCGTGACCGTCGACATCGGACTCGTCGCGTACGAGATGGCACGGCTGGTCAAGCGTGTCGGTGAGCACCTCCGCACGGCGCCGCGCGTCGGTGCTCGCCCACCCGTCGTGGGCTGAGCCGAGAGAGCGGTCGGCACGGATGATCGAGGACAGGGTCGGCGCCCCGCGCGATCAGGGCAGCCAGTGGTACGACATCGAGGCGGGACCTCTGGTCCGCCCCTACGCGATGACGGGCGGCCGCACCAGACCGGGCCCCACCGGGGTGCGATTCGACCTGATCGCGCTCGTCGCGCTCGACCCCGGCGCCCCCGTCGTCGACGACGACACCGCGCTCGGACCCGAGCACCGCACGCTCATCGACCTGTGCCGCACGGAAACGCAGTCCGTCGCCGAACTCGCGGCGGACGCCGACCTTCCCGTCGGAGTGGTCCGGGTGCTCCTCGGCGACCTCCTGGAGCTGGGCTGCGTCACGGTCAGCAGCCCGGTGCCTCCGGCGCAGCTGCCCGACGAGCGCATTCTGCGCGAGGTCATCGAGGGATTGCGGGCGCTGTAGACGAGGGTTCAGAACCAACCGGACGAGCACGGCACACGGTCGCACACCTTTCCGGAAACAACCGGACTCCAGTCGGTCACATCGCGCGGATATCGGGTCAATCACCCGGAAGGGGGAGGGAATTGTCATGATGCTGACTTCGCACCCCGACGTGCTCCCGGACGTCGACCGTACCCGGCACTCCCGAGAGAAGTGATCATGGTATCCGAGCACTCCGTTGCCGCGGATGGCGATCCGTCCGCCCTGGCGCTGAAGATTTTGGTCGCCGGCGGATTCGGCGTGGGCAAGACCACGCTGGTGGGCGCGGTCAGCGAGATCCGCCCTCTGCGCACCGAGGAGCTGCTCAGCGAGGCGGGTCAACTGGTCGACGACACCGACGGCGTGGACCAGAAGGTGACCACGACCGTCGCCATGGACTTCGGCCGTATCACGATCCGCTCCGGCCTCTCCCTCTACCTCTTCGGCACACCCGGCCAGGACCGGTTCTGGTTCCTGTGGGACGAACTGTCGCAAGGGGCCCTGGGTGCCGTGGTCCTGGCCGACACCCGGCGGTTGGAGGACTGCTTCCCGGCGGTGGACTACTTCGAGCACCGGCGCATACCGTTCGTCGTGGCTGTCAACTGCTTCGCCGGTGCCCGCGCTTACAGCGCCCACGAGGTGTGCCGAGCCCTCGACCTCGACCCGGGAACGCCGGTGGTCCTGTGCGACGCCCGCGACCGGGCCTCGGGCAAGGAGGTGCTGATCCGTCTCGTCGAGTACGCCGGACGGATGCACACCGCCCGGCTCCTCGACTCCGTGAGCTGACCGGCGGCGGTTCTCAGCCCGTGAGATCCGTCAGCGCCACGACATTGTCGATGGCGACCCGGACCAGGAGCTCGCCCGGAACGCCGTTGCGGGCACCGAACGCCTCGGCGTGCTCCTCGCCCATGTACCGTGCGGCGATCCGGGTCGCCCAGTGCCGGAGTTCGCCGAGATCCTCGGACAGGCGGGCCCGGCCGTTCAGGACCACGAAGTGGAAGGGCGGCGTGTCGTCGTCCACGCACAGGGCGACCCGCTCGTCGCGGGCCAGATTGCGCCCCTTCACCGTCTCCTTTCCGGTGTTGAAGACCACCTCGTCCCCGTCCAGCAGAAACCAGACCGGCGCCACGTGCGGGCTCCCGTCGGCGCGTACGGTCGACAACTTGCCGGTGCGGGTGCCGTGCGAGACGAACTCCCGCCATTGCTCATCGGTCATCTTCTGTGCCATGGCCCCATCCTCCTTGCCCGGACGGCGGTCGTGGGGAAGGCTGGCGGACAGATCCTCCGGCCAGGGAGGAGACATCACACGGGGAGCGGGAGCATGGCGCAGAACCAGGGACTCGGCTGGTTGCTCGACGACCTGACCGGGCGCGTGGAACACGTACGGCACGCGCTGGTCCTGTCGAACGACGGGCTGGTGACGGGTTCGAGCACGGGCCTGCGCCGTGAGGACGCGGAGCATCTCGCCGCCGTCGCCTCCGGACTACACAGCCTGGCCAAGGGTTCGGGACGCCACTTCGGCGCGGGCAGGGTGCGCCAGACGATGATCGAGTACGACGACGCGGTCCTGTTCGTCACCGCGGCCGGCACCGGCAGCTGTCTGTGCGTGCTCAGCGGCGCGGAGGCTGACATAGGCCAGATCGCCTACGAGATGACCCTGCTGGTCAACCGCGTCGGCGAGCACCTCGGCGTCGACGCCCGGCACCCCGAGCGTACTTCCCCGGCAGACCTCTGACCTGCCGTTTTGTCCTTGCCCGTGGAGTTATCCACAGGCTCGCCACGCGATTCGCCGGACCGGCTACGGTTTTTTCACGGCGAGCGCACACGGCGTGAGCCACCCACTCCACGGGGGAGACGACCATGTCGGGCACCACCATCACGCAACCCCGCCCCCTCACCTGCGCGCCCAGCCGCGCCGCACGCGAACTGGAACTCAAACGGGGAGAGTTCGACCTCGCCGTGCACCTCGGCCGGATCCGCACCATGCCCGACGAGGGAGGAGGAGGGGGCCGCAGGATCGAGCACGCCGAGATCGACCGGCTGCGTGCACAGGACGGCTTCCCCGAAGTGCTCCGCGACGGTGTCCGGGCCGTCGGCACCACCGAGGGCGCGAAGATCATGAACGTGCCCGCCACCCGGTTCACCCGGCTCGCGCGGCTGGGGCTGGTGGTGCCGGTGAAGTACTACCTCAACCGTTACCGCGCCGTGGTGTGGCTCTATCTCGCCCAGGAACTGGAGGAGTTCGCGGACGACGAGAAGAACTCCTTTCTGCTGACGGGACGTACGCCCGAGGTACTGCGGGCCCAACTGACGGCGGGCGTGGATCTGCGAGCCCGCAACTGGCGCGGACGTCATCTGGGATTTCTGCTGCGTCTGGCCGAGGAACCGTGGCAACGGGCGGGGGCCGTGGCGGCCTTTCTCGACCCCGCTCATGTCGCGGACGTCGTGAGGGACCCCCACGAACGGTCCCATCTCAACCGGTTCCGCCCGGCGCCACCCACCCACGGGGCACCGGGATCACCTTCCGCACACCTAGCCCAGGAGATCATGACGGCGAGCGACCAGGACGAGATCGGCTGGCTGAGGAACGACCTGGCCCGGGCCGTGGAGGAAGCTCGCGGGCACCGGCCCGCGCCGAGCCCGGCCCCACGCGGTGAGGCCCCAGCGACCCCGCACAGCGCCCCCTTGGCTCAGCACCGCGCCCCCGCGGCCGCACGCAGGGCCTCCGCGCCGGAGGCGTCCGTGGCACCGGAGCAGCCCCGCCGTCTGCTGGGCTGGCTGCGCCGCAGAAGCCCCCGGCCGCCGTGCTCCGAAGCATCCGCTCGCGCGGCGGTCTGAACCGGCCGGTCTACAGGGCCCTGAACAGACCTTCCTGGACGACCGAGACGAGCAGCCGGCCCTGTAGGTCATAGATGCGGCCCCGCGCCAGACCGCGCCCGCCGGTCGCGACCGGGGACTCCTGGTCGTACAGGAACCACTCGTCCGCGCGGAACGGCCGGTGGAACCACATGGCGTGGTCCAGCGACGCCATGTCGAAGTTCCGCGCACCCCACAGGGGTTCGATGGGGATCCGGACGGCGTCCAGGAGCGTCATGTCACTGGCGTAGGTGAGCGCGCAGGTGTGCACCAGCGGGTCGTCGCCCAGTGGTCCGACCGCACGCATCCACACCGCGCTGCGCGGCTCGCAGCCGTCGATCTCCTCGGGGTGCCACCGCAGTCGGTCGACGTAACGGATGTCGAAGGGCTGCCGGCGTGCCATCCGCTCCAACTGCTCGGGCAGCGCGCCCAGGTGCTTGCGGATCTCGTCCGCGAGCGTCGGTAGGGACTCCGGGTGCGGCACCTCGCGGGCCGGCGGCAACTGGTGCTCGAAAGGTCCTTCCTCAGGCTTGTGAAAGGAGGCGGTCAGATTGAAGATCGTGCGGCCGTGCTGCACGGCGGTGACCCGGCGCGTGGTGAACGACAGCCCGTCGCGGATCCGCTCCACCTGGTACACGATCGGCACGCCCGGCCGCCCCGGGCGCAGGAAGTACGCGTGCAGTGAGTGCACCGGTCGCTCGCCGTCCGTGGTACGCCCGGCGGCGATCAGCGCCTGCCCCGCCACCTGGCCGCCGAAGACCCGCTGGAACGACTCCTGCGGGCTTCGGCCACGGAAGATGTTGACCTCGATCTGCTCAAGGTCGAGCAGGTCGACGAGTTTTTCGGCCGGGTTCGTCATGCGGGGGACTCTCCTGTCCTCACAGCTGGCCGACGTCGGTCACGCGGACGACGGCGCGGCCCTCGGCGTCGGAGGCCGCGAGGTCGACCTCCGCGCTGATGCCCCAGTCGTGGTCGTCGTTCGGGTCGTCGAAGATCTGGCGGACGCGCCACAGTTTGTTCTGCGGCTCCTCCTGGATGACGAGCAGCTTGGGGCCGCGCGCGTCGGGTCCGGTGCCCAGGTCCTCGTACTCGTCCCAGTACTTGTCCATGGCCTCGCCCCAGGCCTCGGCGTCCCAGCCGGCCTCGGCGTCCATCTCGCCCAGCTCGTCGACCTGGTCGAGGGCGGCGAGCTCCACGCGCCGGAACATCGCGTTGCGGACCAGGACGCGGAAGGCGCGCGCGTTGGTGGTGACCGGCTTGACCTCGTCGGCCTTCTCCTGGGCCTCCTCGGCGGTCATCTCCTCCGGGTTGGCCAGCTGCTCCCACTCGTCCAGCAGGCTGGAGTCGACCTGGCGCACCATCTCACCGAGCCACTCGATCAGGTCCTGGAGGTCCTCGGACTTCAGATCGTCCGGGATGGTGTGGTCGAGCGTCTTGTAGGCGCTGGCGAGGTAGCGCAGCACGATGCCCTCGATGCGGGCCAGCTCGTAGAAGGACACCAGCTCCGTGAAGGACAGGGCCCGTTCGTACATGTCCCGGATGACGGACTTCGGGGACAGCGGGTGGTCGCCGACCCAGGGGTGGCTCTTGCGGTAGGTGTTGTACGCGTGGAAGAGGAGCTCCTCCAGGGGCTTCGGGTACGTGACGTCCTGGAGGCGCTCCATCCGCTCCTCGTACTCGACCCCGTCCGCCTTCATCGCGGCGACGGCCTCGCCGCGCGCCTTGTTCTGCTGGGCGACGAGGATCTGGCGGGGGTCGTCCAGCGTGGACTCGACGACGGAGACCATGTCCAGGGCGTAGGACGGCGAATCCGGGTCGAGCAGCTCGAACGAGGCCAGCGCGAACGTGGACAGCGGCTGGTTGAGCGCGAAGTCCTGCTGGAGATCGACGGTGAGGCGGACGATGCGCCCCTCGGCGTCCGGCTTGTCCAGCTTCTCGACGATGCCGCCGTCCAGCAGCGACCGGTAGATGGCGATCGCCCGCCGGATGTGCCTGAGCTGCTGCTTGCGCGGCTCGTGGTTGTCCTCCAGCAGGTGCCGCATGGCCTCGAAGGCGTTGCCGGGCCGGGCGATCACCGACAGCAGCATCGTGTGCGTGACGCGGAAGCGGGAGGTCAGCGGCTCCGGCTCGGAGGCGATCAGCTTCTCGAAGGTGTTGTCCGTCCAGCCGACGAAGCCCTCCGGAGCCTTCTTGCGGACCACCTTGCGGCGCTTCTTCGGGTCCTCGCCCGCCTTGGCGAGCGCCTTCTCGTTCTCGATGACGTGCTCGGGCGCCTGCGCCACCACGAGCCCGGCCGTGTCGAAGCCCGCCCGGCCGGCCCGCCCCGCGATCTGGTGGAACTCACGGGCGCGCAGGGTGCGCACACGGTTGCCGTCGTACTTGGTCAGCGCGGTGAACAGGACGGTGCGGATCGGCACGTTGACACCGACGCCGAGCGTGTCCGTGCCGCAGATGACCTTCAGCAGGCCGGCCTGCGCGAGCTTCTCCACCAGGCGCCGGTACTTGGGCAGCATGCCCGCGTGATGGACGCCGATGCCGTGGCGGACGTAACGGGAGAGGTTGCGGCCGAACTTGGTGGTGAAGCGGAAGTTGCCGATCAGCTCGGCGATCTGGTCCTTCTCCTCGCGCGAGCACATGTTGATGCTCATCAGCGCCTGCGCCCGCTCCACGGCCTGCGCCTGGGTGAAGTGGACGATGTAGACGGGCGCTTGCTTGGTCTCCAGCAGGTCGGTGAGCGTCTCCGTGAGCGGGGTGAGCTTGTACTCGTAGGACAACGGCACGGGACGGGTGGCCGAGCGGACCACGGCGGTGGGGCGGCCGGTGCGGCGGGCGAGGTCCTTCTCGAAGAAGGAGACGTCGCCGAGCGTGGCCGACATCAGGATGAACTGTGCCTGCGGAAGTTCGAGCAGCGGGATCTGCCAGGCCCAGCCGCGGTCGCCCTCCGCGTAGAAGTGGAACTCGTCCATGACGACCTGGCCGACGTCCGCGTCCTTGCCGTCGCGCAGCGCGATGGACGCGAGCACCTCGGCGGTGCAGCAGATGACGGGCGCGTCCGCGTTGACGGACGCGTCGCCGGTGAGCATGCCGACGTTCTCGGTGCCGAAGAGCTTGCACAGCTCGAAGAACTTCTCCGACACCAGCGCCTTGATGGGAGCCGTGTAGAAAGTGACCTCGTCGCGGGCCAGCGCGGCGAAGTGGGCGCCCGCTGCGATCATGCTCTTACCGGAGCCGGTGGGCGTCGAAACGATCACGTTCGCACCCGAGACCGCCTCGATCAGCGCCTCCTCCTGATGGGGGTAGAGCGTGAGACCGCGCTCCTGGGCCCACGACTCGAAGGCTTCGTAGAGGGCGTCGGGGTCGGCGGTCGGCGGCAGCTGATCGATGAGGGTCACGCACCCATCTTGCCTGGCGTCCCGGCCTATGGGGGAATCGGCTGCGAGTACGAAGATCATGGCCGCTACGCTGTGTCGCCGACGGAGCGTCAATGCACCCGGTCAACTGGACAGCGGCACACGAGGAATGGGGCGGGGAACGGCCATGATGGGACCAGCACACTCACTGTCGGGGGCCGCGGCCTGGCTCGGCGTAGGGGCGGCGGCCGCCGCGGCGGGGCATGCGATGCCCTGGCCGGTGGTTCTGTCCGGCGCGCTGATCTGCGCGGGCGCGGCACTCGCCCCCGACCTGGACCACAAGGCGGCCACCATCTCGCGCGCCTTCGGGCCGCTGTCGCGCTGGGTCTGCGAGATCGTGGACAAGCTGTCCTACGCCGTCTACAAGGCGACCAGGAAGCAGGGCGACCCGCGGCGCTCCGGCGGGCACCGCACCCTGACCCACACCTGGCTGTGGGCGGTCCTCATCGGCGCGGGGACCGCGGCCCTGGCGATCGCCGGGGGCCGTTGGGCGGTGCTGGCGATCCTCTTCGTGCACATGGTGCTGGCGATCGAGGGTCTGCTGTGGCGGGCGGCTCGCGGCTCCAGCAGCGATGTCCTGGTCTGGCTGCTGGCGGCGACCAGCGCCTGGATCCTCGCGGGTGTGCTGGACAAGCCGGGCAACGGCTCGCACTGGCTGTTCACGGAGCCCGGGCAGCAGTACCTGTGGCTGGGGCTGCCGATCGTGCTGGGCGCGCTGGTGCACGACCTCGGGGACGCGCTGACGGTCTCCGGCTGCCCGGTCCTGTGGCCGATCCCGATCGGCCGCAAGCGCTGGTACCCGGTGGGTCCGCCGAAGGTCATGCGGTTCCGGGCGGGCAGCTGGGTCGAGCTCAAGGTGCTGATGCCGGTGTTCATGCTGCTCGGCGGAGTGGGCTGCGCGGCCGCGCTCAACGTGATCTGACGGACGGGCCTCGTCGTCCGGCGGGCGGCCGGGGTCGGCCTCCGGCGGGCGGGCCCGGGTCAGGCGGGCCCGCCGCCTCCCCCGGAGTCCTGCGCGGCCCCGCCGTAGCGCCGCTCGAAGCGGGCGACGCGGCCCTCCGAGTCGACCGTGCGGGCCTTGCCGGTGTAGAAGGGGTGGCTCTCCGAGGAGATCTCCACGTCGACCACCGGGTACGTCGCGCCGTCGTCCCATTCGATGGTCTGGTCGCTGGCCGCCGTGGACCGGGTCAGGAAGGCGTATCCGGCGGAGCGGTCACGGAAGACCACGGGGTGGTAGTCGGGGTGCTTGTCCTGCTGCATGGCTGCTCCTCGCACGGGGCGGTCGGCGGGCAGGGGACTGCGGGGTCAGCTGTAGAAAGTGTCCTCGTCCACGATGTGCATCGCGGCCTCCTCGGCGGAGGCGGCCGCGCCGTCGATGCCCACGTCCGTGGCGACCAGGGCGCTCTCCTCGTCCTCGTGCGCCCCTTCGTCGGGGGCCACCAGGCGGCCGGAGCGGAGGGCGCCGACCTCGTTGTCCAGCGCCTCGCCGTCGGTGCCCTGGCAGTCACCGATGCCGTCGCCGTCGGGCACGACAAGATCGGGCAACTCCTCGGCCAGGCGTTGGTCCAAGCTCTCGCCCTGGTGGCGCTCCGCCGCCGTGACACCGCTGTGCTCCACTGCCCACGGCCGCTCGGGAGGGGACCAGCCGCGGTCCAGGGGATCGTCGACACCGTCGTCGACCAGTGTGTCCTCCGCGTCGAGCAGCCCCGAGTCCTCCCGGATCTCGGATCCATCGGGCTGGTAGACGTCGTCTCCCCATCCGTCGGCGCTGTCCACGGGTACCTCCTGGTGAAGACGGCCCGTTCTCACCGCGGTCGGCGAAGGTCCGCCGGCGCGCGCGGCACGGGTGTCACCCGGTTCGAACCGGACGGTTTCCGGGCGTCCCCCGAACCGGTGCCGCTATCCAGCCTTCCACCCCTGATCGGCACTGCGCAACGGCACGGGCACTGGCCTGCGGGTGCGCGGCCCGTCTCGGGTCCCCTCCGCGTCCCGGCAGCGCGAGTACCCGCCCCGGCCACGATCACGCACGGCCCACCGCCCAGCCCTGCGGCGCCGCAGGCCGAGGCCCGCCAGGCCCCCACCGACACGCCCGCCCGCCGGGGCCCGGTCCCGCGGACCGAGCCACCCGCCGGTGTCGGTTCCGGCCGGTCACCCGTGCCAGGAACGCCACAGTGCCGCGTAGGCGCCGTCCGCCTCGACCAGCTGATCGTGGCTGCCGAGCTCACTGATACGACCGTTCTCGACGACCGCGATGACGTCCGCGTCGTGGGCGGTGTGCAGGCGGTGCGCGATGGCGACCACGGTGCGGCCGTCGAGGACGCGGGCCAGGGAGCGCTCCAGGTGCCGCGCGGCGCGCGGGTCGAGGAGCGAGGTCGCCTCGTCCAGGACCAGCGTGTGCGGGTCGGCCAGCACCAGGCGGGCCAGCGCGATCTGCTGGGCCTGGGCGGGGGTGAGCGCGAGTCCGCCCGAGCCGACCTCGGTGTCCAGGCCGTCGTCCAGTGCCCGCGCCCAGCCGTCCGCGTCGACCGCGCCCAGGGCCGCCCACAGCTCGGCGTCGACGGCGTCCGCCCGGGCCAGCAGGATGTTGTCGCGCAGGGAGCCCACGAAGACGTGGTGCTCCTGGTTGACCAGGGCCACGTGGGAGCGGATCCGCTCGGCGGGCATCCGGGACAGTTCGGCATCGCCCAGCGTGATGCGGCCGGCCCCGGGCGCGTAGATACCGGCGAGCAGACGGCCCAGGGTGGACTTGCCCGCACCCGAAGGGCCGACCAGCGCCACCCGGGTGCCGGGCGCGACCTCGAGGGACACCTCGCGCAGGACGTCGACGCCCTCGCGGTAGCCGAATCGCACCGCGTCCGCGCGCACGGTGCGCCCGTCGGGGGCGAGCGAACTGTCCCCGGCGTCCGGCTCGATGTCGCGCACGCCGACCAGGCGGGCCAGCGAGACCTGGGCGACCTGCACCTCGTCGTACCAGCGCAGGATCAGGTTCACCGGGTCGACCAGCAACTGCGCGATGAGCGCCCCGGTGGTCAGCTGTCCCACGTCGATCCAGTCGTGCAGGACGAAGACACCGCCGACCATCAGCACCGAGCCGAGCACCACCACGTGCGTGGCGTTGATGACGGGGAAGAGCACCGAGCGCAGCCACAGTGTGTAGCGCTCCCAGGCCGTCCATTCCTTGATCCGGCGCTCCGACAGGGCGACGCGGCGGGCCCCGAGACGATGCGCCTCGACGGTCCGGCCCGCGTCGACCGTCTCGGCCAGCGCGGCGGCAACGGCCGCGTATCCGGCGGACTCCGAGCGGTAGCCGGACGGCGCTCGCTTGAAGTACCAGCGGCAGCCCACGACCAGCACCGGTACGGCGAGCAGCACCGCAGCCGCCAGCGGGGGCGCGGTGACCACGAGGCCGCCCAGCAACAGCACGACCCACACCACACCGATCGCGAGCTGCGGCACCGCCTCGCGCATGGCGTTGGCGAGCCGGTCGATGTCCGTGGTGATCCGGGACAGCAGGTCGCCGGTGCCCGCCCTTTCCAGGACACCCGGCGGCAGTCCCACCGACCGGACGAGGAAGTCCTCGCGCAGGTCGGCCAGCATCCGCTCGCCGAGCATCGCGCCGCGCAATCGCACCTCGCGCACGAACACGGCCTGCACGGCCAGCGCGAGCACGAACAGCCCGACGGTCAGACCGAGATGCAGCTCCCGTGCTCCGTCGGACACCCGCTCGACGAGCCCGCCCAGCAGGTACGGGCCCGCCATGGAGGACACCACGGCCACGGTGTTGACGGCGATGAGGAGCAGGAAGGCGCGGCGGTGGCGCCGGAACAGTTCGGCCACGTAGGCGCGCACGGTCGCGGTGGCGCCGACGGGCAGGGTGGTGGCCGTCGTCGGGGCCGCCGGGTCGTACGCCGGTGGCGCAACGCCGATCATGCGCTCTCCTCGATCTCTTCGAACGTGTCCAGCCGGTTGGCGGCCTCGTCGTCCAGCCCGTTGCGCAGGGCTGCCCGGTCGTCGTGCCGCGTCTTCCGTAGAGCTGCCTCGTGGTCGTCCAACCTGGTCCGCAGGGCGGCTTCGTCATCGGTCTCACGTGTGACGACCGCCCGGTACAGGGGATCCGTGTGCACCAGTTCGCGGTGCGTGCCGACCGCGACGACCTCGTCCTCGTGCACCATGACGACCCGGTCCGCGCGGTCCAGGAGCAGCGGGGACGAGGTGAACACCACGGTGGTGCGTCCCGTCCGCAGCGTCCGCACCCCCTCCGCGATCCGCGCCTCGGTGTGCGAGTCGACGGCGGAGGTCGGCTCGTCCAGGACGAGCACCTCCGGGTCGGTGATCAGGGACCGGGCGAGCGCGAGCCGTTGGCGCTGGCCGCCCGACAGCGAGCGCCCGCGCTCCGTGATGCGGGCGTCCATCGGATCCCCCTCGTCCAGGGCCCCCTGGACGAGCGCGTCCAGGACGTCCCCGCACTGCGCGGCCGCCAGCGCCTCCTCGGCCCCGACCCCGCCGGACGCGGGGACGTCGAGCAGCTCGCGCAGCGAACCGGACAGCAGGACCGGGTCCTTGTCCTGGACGAGGACGGCGGTGCGGGCGGTGTCGAGGGGCAGCTCGTCGAGCGGCACGCCGCCTAGCAGGACCGACGGGCCGGCCTCGGAGGGATGCCCGCCGAGGCGTTCGGCGAGGCGTCCCGCCGCGTCCGGGTCGCCGCAGACCACGGCGGTGAGGCTGCCGCTGGGCGCGAGCAGAGCGGTGGCCGGGTCGTACAGGTCGCCGCTCGGGGCGTCGGCCTCGCGCGATCCTCCGGCGTCGGTGGTCCGGCGCAGGGACAGCACGCGGGCGGCACGTTTGGCCGACGGGCGCGAGAAGGAGTACGCCATGGCGATCTCCTCGAAGTGCCGCAGCGGGTAGGTGAGGACCATGACCGCGCTGTAGACGGTGACCAGTTCGCCGACGGTGATCCGGCCCTGGCGGGCGAGATGGACGCCCTGCCAGACGACCGCGATCAGCAGCAGCCCCGGCAGCGACACCTGGATCGCGGAGATCAGGGACCACATCCGGGCGCTGCGGACGGCCGCGCGCCGTACCTCCTGGGAGGCGCGGCGGTAGCGGTCGAGGAACAGTTCCTCGCCGCCGATGCCGCGCAGCACCCGCAGACCGGCGACGGTGTCCGAGGCCAGCTCGGTCGCCCGGCCCGCCTTCTCGCGCTGGAAGTCGGCGCGCCGGGTCGCCCGGGGCAGCAGCGGCAGGACGGCGAGCGCCAGCACGGGCAGCCCGACCGCGACGATGACGCCGAGCGCCGGCTGGTAGACGACCAGGCCGACGCAGACCACGACGACCGTCAGCGCGGCGGCGGTGAAGCGCGACACGGCCTCGACGAACCAGCCGATCTTCTCCACGTCGCCGGTCGAGACGGCCACCACCTCACCGGCCGCGACCCGCCGGGTCAGCGCGGAGCCCAGCTCGGCGGACTGACGGGCCAGCAGTTGTTGGACGCGGGCGGCGGCGGTGATCCAGTTGGTGACCGCGGTCCGGTGCAGGAAGGTGTCGCCCACGGCGATGGCCACGCCGCACAGCGCCATCAGCGCGCCGGTCCGGACCAGCCGGGTGCCGGAGCGGTCGACGACGGCCTGGACGGCGAGGCCGACACAGAACGGCAGGGCGGAGACGGACACGAAGTGCAGCAGGCCCCAGGCCAGTGCCTTCAGCTGTCCGCCCAACTGGTTCCGCCCCAGCCACCACAGGAATCGGGGACCCGAGCGTGCGTCGGGCACACCCGGGTCGGGATACGGAAGGTCTTGAATCTGCATGACGTCCCAGCGGCTCTCGTCAGGCGGGGAAGCGGCAACAAGCCGTGAAAGGTTCGCGTCGGAGCGTGGTCGAAATCAAACGGTTTTCCTGGACGGCGAGAATCGGCGGGCTTCGGTGCGCCGTTCGGGGCGATGTCCGGAAGTTCGCGCAATGCGGTGGTACGTGGTGCCAGGATGTCCGGATGCGGATCGACGGGGTGTGGATCGACGGTGTGCGGAGAGTGGCGTTCGCGGTGGCGGCCCTCGGCATCCTCCTGGCAGGCCCGACCGCCTGCGGCTCGGCGCAGCACCGCGACACCGACGCGACGGGACACCGAGGCAGCGGCGCCGAGCCCGGCGGCCCAGCCGGATCACCCGATGCCGGATCCCCCCGCCCTGGATCGCCCAGCCCCGGCCCTCAGGACCCGACCCGCATTCCGGACGTCGGCGACCGTCTGCAGCGGCGGATTCCGGTCGACTCCGGCCAGGTGGTGGCGGTCTACGGCGACGGCAGGGACTCGGCGGACTCCACGGTCGTGCTGTACGCCAAGTACGGCGCGAACTGGCGGCGCGTCCGCGCCTGGCCGGCGCACAACGGCAAGAGGGGCTGGACCACCTATCACCGCTCGGGCGACCGGCGCAGCCCGGTCGGCGTGTTCACCCTCACCGACGCGGGTGGGGTGCTCGACGATCCGGGTGCCCGACTGCCGTACACCCGGGACTCCGCCTTCGCCGCACCGCGCTGGTGGCCCGCGACGCACTGGCACGACTTCGACTACGTCATCGCCATCGACTACAACCGGGTCGCGGGAACACCGCCGAACGACCCGACGCGCCCCCGGGGAGAGGAGAAGGGCGGGAGCATCTGGCTGCACATGGACCATGGCAGCGGTACGTCGGGGTGCGTCAGCATGTCCAAGTCCGACATGGAGTACCTGCTGCGCACGCTGGATCCGGACCGGCATCCCGTGGTGGTGATGGGGGACAGGGCGGAGTTGACGGCCTGATTGGCGCGTGGCGTCGTTGCGGGGAGCGTGTCCGTGCCCGTAGAACAGCGGTCCATGAGAAGCCGGATAGTCATGTCCATGCTTGCCGGAGTGACCCTCCTGGCCGGCACCCTCCTCGGAGCGACAGCCGCTCCGGCCCGATCCGCCGACGCCCCCGCCGAGTTCGGCACCGACTGGCACGACCCGGTGACCGCCGCCCCGCCGATCGCCAAGCCGGACGCCAAGTCCTGCCGCGTCACCCTCGCCGAGGCCCAGTTCCGTGACTTCACGCCGTACAAGGGCGCGTACACACCGCCGGACGGCTGCGGGGATCGCTGGAGCAAGGTGGTGTTACGCCTCGACGGCAAGGTGAAGGGGCGCCAGTACGACCGGCTCGGCTATCTGCACGTCGGTGGCGTCGAGGTCCTGCGCACGTCGACGCCGGAGCCGTCCCCGGACGGCGTCGAGTGGTCGGTGGAGAAGGACGTCACTCGCTACAGCGACACCTTCCGCCGGGCGCAGGACGTCGAGATGCTGATCGGAAACGTCGTCGACGACACGTACACGGGCGTCATCGACGTCAAGGTGACGTTGACCTTCTACCGGGCCGACCCCGTGCTCCACCAAGGCGGTCTCACCGTCGGTCGGGCCAACTCCGAGGCCGGCCAAGGCGACTCCGCGATCGGTCGAAGCCTCTCCGGCGCCGTCCCCGACCGCGTCCTGCCCCTGTCCGGTACGACCCTCACCACGCCGGGCAACAGCGAGCGCATCGTCGCCGAGGTGTACGCCACCGGATCGGGCGGCGGCTGCGAGGAGTTCTGGTACCTGACCGCGCCCGACCCGGCACCGTACTCCTGCAAGGCCGACAAGGGCCCCTATCGCGAGGTGCAGATCAAGGTCGACGGGCAACTGGCTGGAATCGCCGCCCCGTTCCCGAACGTGTGGACCGGCGGCTGGTCCAACCCGTTCCTCTGGTATGTCGTCCCGGCGCCGCGCGCCTTCGACGTCAAGCCGATCGAGTACGACCTGACCCCCTTCGCCGGGATCCTCAACGACGGCCACCCGCACAAGGTCGAGGTCTCCGTCGCCGGCGTCCCCGAGGGGCAGGCAGGGTGGAGCGCTCCGGTGAACGTGCTGGTCTGGCAGGACGAGCATCGCGCGCACGTCACCGGCGGGCTCACCGTGGACAAGGCCACCGACCTGGCCAACTCGGCGACGTACACGTACGGTTCCGAGGAGCACCGGGTCGACGCCGAGGCCGGTCACCGGCTGACCGTCTCCGGATACGTCGACACCTCGCACGGTCGCGTGACGACCACCGTCCGCCGGACGCTGGCCCACACCTCCGCGCATCGCTGGACCGAGGGTGAGACGACCGACGGACTCGACGCCACCTGGACGGACGACGAGACCGTCACGGTCGACGGCCACGGACCGGCCCGGACGACGCACACGCACCGGACGTACACGATGGACGGTGCCACGACGCTCAGCGCGGGCGACCGGCTGCGCACCACCCTCACCCTCGGGGACCGGGCGGCCGTCGTGGAGACCCGTGGCGGGCGGCGCACCGCGTGGTCACGGCTCGACGACACCTACACCGGCGACGCCTCGTACACCCTGAACGTGCCGCGCGATCAGCGGCACGCGGTCGGCACGACGGGCGAGCGCTACCGGCTGTACGGCTCGGGCGGCTGCTACGACCGCTCCCTGACCACGGTCCAGGGCATGCTCACCGAGGATCGCGCCGGCTGCTGAGCCGACGGGTGTGCGACGCGTCCCCGGCCCCGCCGCGACGCGCCGCACACTTGCCGCGCACCGCAGCCGGACGGCGGATCGCCCCCTCGCCGCGCGTTCAGCAGCGCTCGGCCGCCGCTCCGTCCACGAGCGTGTCGAGCAGGCCGCCGAGCAGCTCGCGCTGCTCCTCCGTGAGCGGGGCGAGGATCTCCTCCGCCGCCGACCGGCGCGCCCCGCGCAACTCGCGCAGGGTCGTCCGGCCCTCGTCCGTGAGCTCGATCCGGGTCACCCGCCGGTTGGTCGGATCGGCCACCCGCCGCACCTTGCCGCTCGCCTCCAGCCCGTCGACCAGGGTCGTCACCGCCCGCGGCACCACCTCCAGCCGCTCGGCGAGGTCGGCCATGCGCGGCGGGGAGCCGTAGTGCGCGAGGGTGCGCAGCAGGCGCGACTGGGCCGGGGTGACGCCCAGGCCGCGCCGCTCCAGATGGCGCTTCTGGATGCGGTGCACCCGGCGGGTGAGCCGCAGCAACTGCTCGGCGAGCAGGCCCTCGGGATCGGGGGAGGTCATGCGGGAACAATATCAGGACCTAGTTCATTGTTACCTATACTCACAATGAGCTACGATCCGTCAGTCATCGTCGGCCGGCCTCCGTGCCGACGCCCGCTCACCTCCGTAGGAGCCCATGCATCCCGACCGTGAACCCTCTTGGACACCGCCCGCCGAGGCGAAGGAACAGCCCCGGCAGGTGCGCCGCATCCTGCGCCTCTTCCGCCCCTACCGCGGCCGGCTCGGTGTCGTCGGCCTGCTGGTCGGCGCCTCGTCGCTGGTCTCGGTCGCCACGCCGTTCCTCCTCAAGGAGATCCTCGACGTCGCGATACCCGACGGCCGCACCGGCCTGCTGAGCCTGCTCGCGCTCGGCATGATCCTCAGTGCCGTCCTCACCAGTGTCTTCGGCGTCCTGCAGACGCTGATCTCGACGACCGTCGGCCAGCGCGTCATGCACGACCTGCGCACCGCCGTCTACGGCCGCCTGCAGCGCATGTCGCTCGCCTTCTTCACCCGCACCCGCACCGGCGAGGTGCAGTCCCGCATCGCCAACGACATCGGCGGCATGCAGGCCACCGTCACCTCCACCGCCACCTCCCTGGTCTCCAACGTCACCAGCGTCGTCGCCACGATCGTCGCGATGGTCGCCCTCGACTGGCGGCTGACCGTCGTCTCGCTGGTCCTGCTGCCGGTGTTCGTGTGGATCAGCCGCCGCGTCGGCGACGAGCGCAAGAAGATCACCACCCAGCGCCAGAAGCAGATGGCCGCGATGGCCGCCACGGTCACCGAGTCGCTCTCGGTCAGCGGCATTCTGCTCGGCCGCACCATGGGCCGTTCCGACTCGCTGACCAGGTCCTTCGCCGAGGAGTCGGAGCAGCTCGTCGACCTCGAAGTGAGGTCGAGCATGGCCGGCCGCTGGCGGATGGCCGTGATCACGATCGTCATGGCCGCCCTGCCCGCCGTCATCTACTGGACCGCGGGTGTCGCCCTCCAGCTCGGCGGCCCCCAGGTGTCGCTCGGCACCATCGTCGCCTTCGTCTCGCTCCAGCAGGGCCTGTTCCGCCCGGCCGTGAGCCTCCTGTCGACCGGCGTGCAGATACAGACCTCGCTCGCGCTCTTCCAGCGCATCTTCGAGTACCTCGACCTGCCCATCGACATCACCGAGCGGGACCAGCCGGTCCACCTCGACCAGGTCAAGGGCGAGGTCCGCTTCGAGGGCGTCGAGTTCCGGTACGAGAACGGCGAGGACACTGCCGACAAGGCCGGTTCCGTCCGCGCCGTGCGCCCTGTTCGTCCCGTGCTCGACGGGATCGACATCACCGTCCCGGCGGGCAGCAGCCTGGCGGTCGTCGGGCCCACCGGCGCGGGCAAGTCCACGCTCGGCTACCTGGTGCCCCGGCTGTACGACGTCACCGGCGGCCGCGTCACCCTGGACGGCGTCGACGTCCGCGACCTCGACTTCGACACCCTCGCCCGCGCGGTCGGCGTCGTCTCCCAGGAGACGTACCTCTTCCACGCCTCGGTCGCCGACAACCTCCGCTTCGCCAAGCCGGACGCCACCGACGACGAACTGCACGCGGCCGCGAAGGCGGCCCAGATACACGACCACATCGCCGCGCTGCCCGACGGCTACGACACGGTCGTCGGCGAACGCGGCCACCGCTTCTCGGGTGGCGAGAAGCAGCGCCTCGCCATCGCCCGCACGATCCTGCGCGACCCGCCGGTCCTCATCCTCGACGAGGCCACCAGCGCCCTGGACACGCGCACCGAACACGCGGTCCAGGAGGCCATCGACGCCCTGTCGGCCAACCGGACGACGCTCACCATCGCGCACCGGCTGTCCACCGTCCGCGGCGCGGACCAGATCGTGGTCCTCGACTCCGGGCAGGTTGCCGAACGGGGTACGCACGAGGAGCTGCTGGAGCGCGAGGGGCGGTACGCGGCCCTGGTCCGCCGGGACGCGCGACTGGAACCGACGGGATGACGCAGGACCGGACGCGGTGCCGCACGACCGGACGCGGTGCCGCACGACCGGACAGTTGACGCGCGACCGGGCGCGGCGACGCGCAACTGCGTCGACAAGCTGACGATATGCCGGATTTGCGGAGTTATGCGGGTTAACGTGCCCGCATGCAGATGAACACTCCGCCACGGAGCACGATTCGACTGACGCGCCGGGGCAAGCTCGCCCTCGTCGTGACCGGCGCCGTCGTGGCCGGCACCGCCGTGGCGGTGCCGCTGCTGAACCACCTCGCCGGCGGCAAGGACACCAAGCCCAAGACCCTGGTGATCCCGGAGGGCTGGCGCGCCAGTCAGGTGTACGACGCCATCGACAAGGCCCTCGCCGTGCCGACGGGCACCACCCGTATGTCCATCGCCAAAGCCGGTCTGAGGCTGCCGGGCGACGCCGGGGGCAACCCCGAGGGCTTTCTCTTCCCGGCCACGTATCCGATCCCCGAGGGGGCGACCCCGCAGTCGGTGCTGCAGAGCATGGTCGACACCGCGAACAAGAGGTTCAACGGGGCGCCCATCGCGGCCGGTGCGCAGCGCAACGCGATGAACATCTACCAGGCGGTCACCATTGGGAGCATCGTCCAGGCCGAGGCCGCCGGCAAGGCCGACATGGGGAAGGTGGCCCGGGTCGTCTTCAACCGGCTGAACCGCGGCATGCCGTTGCAGATGGACTCCACCATCAACTACGCGCTGAACCGGAACACGCTCAGGACGAGCATGGACGACACCCGGATCGACAGCCCCTACAACTCCTACCAGCGCATGGGGCTGCCGCCCACGCCCATCGACAACCCGGGCGAGGACGCCGTGCGCGCCGCGATCAACCCGCCGCCGGGCGACTGGCTGTTCTTCGTCACCGTCAAGCCCGGCGACACCCGCTTCACCTCCGACTACGCGGAGCACCAGCGCAATGTGGCCGAGTTCAACGCCCTGCAGAAGTCCCCGACCCAGCCGAGCCGGAGTCCGGCGCAGACCGCGCCGCAGAACCCCACGCAGTCCCAGCAGAGCCCCGCTCAGTCCCGGCAGGCCCAGACGGCGACGCCGAGGTGACCCGACGGGACGTCACGCGGCGGCGGGCAGCGGCTCCCCGGCGAGCAGCCGCCTGATGTCCCGTACGGCCGCGCGGCCCGCCCGGTTGGCCCCGACGGTGCTCGCCGAGGGGCCGTAGCCGACGAGGTGGACGCGCGGATCGGCGACCGCACGGGTCCCCTCGACACGGATCCCGCCGCCCGGCTCGCGCAGTCGCAGCGGCGTCAGATGGTCCAGGGCGGCCCGGAACCCGGTCGCCCACAGGATGACGTCGGCCTCGACGCGCTTACCGTCCCTCCACTCCACTCCGTCCGGAGTGATCCGGTCGAACATCGGCTGCCGGTCCAGGACACCGTTCCGCAGCCCCTGTCGGATCGCGTCGTTCAGCGGCAGCCCCGTGACCGAGACCACGCTCCTGGGCGGGAGTCCCTGCCGCACCCGTTCCTCCACGAGGGCGACCGCCGCGCGGCCCACGTTCTCGTCGAACGGCCCCTCGCGGAAGACCGGCGGGCGCCGGGTGACCCAGGTGGTGGCTGCCGCGTACGGGGCGAGCTCCAGCAGGTGCTGCGTGCCGGAAGCGCCCCCGCCCACCACGATCACCCGCAGGCCGGCGAACTCCTGCGGCCCCGCGTACTGCGCGGTGTGCAACTGGCGCCCGCGGAAGGTCTCCTGTCCGGGGTAGCGCGGCCAGAACGGCCGGTCCCAGGTGCCGGTGGCGTTGATCAGCGCACGCGTCGACCAGGTCCCGTCCGAGGACTCCACCAGCAGCCGCCCGCCGTCGCCCTCGCGGACCGTGCGGACGTCCACGGGCCGCCGTACCCGCAGGTCGAAGGCGCGCTCGTAGGCGGCGAAGTACCCGCCGATGACCTCGGCGGACGGCCTGGCCCGATCCGCGTCCGTCAGTTCCATCCCCGGCAGCGAGTGCATTCCGTGGACCCTGCCGTACGTCAGCGACGGCCACCGGAACTGCCAGGCTCCGCCCGGGGCAGGGGCGTGGTCGAGGACCACGAAGTCGCGGTCCGGCTCGAAACCGGTGCGGCGCAGGTGATAGGCGCTGGACAGACCCGCCTGACCAGCGCCGATGACCACTACCTCGACCGCGCGCGTGTTGTTCACGCTTCCACCAACAGCGCCACGCCCATGGATCTTCCCGCGCGGTGCGCCGACCCCGGCAGGCGGGGGTTCACTGGGGCCAGGATGGGGGTATGTCAGATGCCTTCACCACACGAGTGCTGCACGTCGCCACCGGTACCCGGGAGCGGGTGGTCGACCTCACCGACGACATCGAGGCCTTCCTGCGGGAGGCGGCGGCCGGCCGCAGCGGCCTCCTGAACGTCTTCGTCCCGCACGCCACCGCCGGCATCGCCGTGATCGAGACGGGTTCCGGGAGCGACGACGACCTTCTGGCCGCCCTGCACACCCTCCTGCCCGCCGACGACCGCTGGCAGCACCGCCACGGCAGCCACGGCCACGGCCGCGACCACGTCCTCCCGGCGTTCGTACCACCCCACGCCACGCTGCCCGTCCTGCATGGACAACTGGAACTGGGTACCTGGCAGTCGGTCTGCCTGGTGGACACGAACCGCGACAACCCCGACCGCCAGGTGCGGCTGAGTTTCCTCGGCTGAGCAAGATCGCCCTGGGGGCGGCCGCCGGATCTCCGTACCTTGCGTGTCCTCTTCATCGACCGGTGTGGTGTCAATGGCGGACGCCCCCAGGCCCCGTGTGCCTGACCGTGCCGCCGGGGGGCTTCCCGCGACGAGGCCGCTCGTAGGTGTCGGCGTCAGTGCCAGGGGTGACCGGGCCGTCCTCGGTGATCCGGGACGCCGCCGCGACCCCAGCCGCCAGGTGTGGGTGCGTTCGGGCGGAACCGGCCACGGTGGGTTGTGTGCGGCTGGAGAAGTCCTGGAGGGCGCGCGAAGGGTCGCACGAGGTCGGAGGTGCGGTGGCTGCTGGGCCCCGGGGTGTGCCGGGGTTCGGCTTTCGTTCTTTGCCGACGTGGCGTGTGCAGAAGGTGTGGACCCTCTGTCGGGGGCGCGCGGGTGAGGTGTGGGAATACCGGTGATCGACCTTCACGAAACCTTCTCGTGGGCTGGCCAGAAGGTGCCTTGTTCGCTCAACTTCACAAGCACCAAGGTGGGTTGAGCACTTGAGCATCAGGAGTCACAAGCGCGCTGCTTGACCCGGACACCGACCGTCCGGGCACTGACGGGGGAACTGTTGCGGTGCGCTCGGCCACGTCGTTCACGCGTACGGGGCCCGACTGTCGCGCCGATCCGGAACAACGTCCCTCCGCTGTCTTTCTCTTGGTGCCTTCGTCCGGTGCCCGAGACAGTGATTAGGAGGGGGAAAGCCGATGAGCGCGGTGAGCGCCGCCAAGCCGACGTACCCCGGCGTCTACGTCGAAGAGCTTCCCAGCAGCACCCGCACCATCTCGACCCTGACCACTTCGGTGACCGCCTTCGTGGGGCACACCCGCCGCGGTCCGCTGAACGAGCCGGTACGCGTCACCAGCTTCGCGGAGTTCGAACGCCGCTTCGGCGGCCTGAGCGCACGCAGCGCCGTCGGCTACGCGGTCCACCAGTTCTTCGGCAACGGCGGCACGGTCGCCGTCATCGTCCGGGTCACCAAGACCGGCAGCGGCAAGGCCGCCTGCGTCACCCTCAAGTCCACCGAGGGCCACAGCGACAGCCCGGTCCTCGAGGTGCACGCCAAGGAGCCCGGCCTCTGGGGCAACGGCCTGCGCGTCGCCGTCGACCACGACACGCCCTGCCCCGACGAGACCTTCAACCTGCGCGTGTACGACGCCCGGGGCGAGGCCCGGGAGAGCTTCACCGGCCTGTCCATGGACCCCTCGAACGGCCGCTACGCGCAGACCGTCGTCAACGCGGGCTCCCGGCTGATCCGCGTCGAGGTGGTCGGCGAGGGCCGCCCCGACCCGTCCGGCACCGTCTCCAAGCCCTTCGGCCACGACCTGCCCGACCTGGCCGTCGACCTCACCGTCAAGATCGGTGACGTGGAGCGCGAGTTCACGCTCTACGACCCCGACTGCGACGGAGAGGCCCTGTGCTCCGTGGCCGAACTGGCGCTGCTGCTCGAACGCAAGCTGCGCGCCCTGCCCGACGCGCCCGGCAAGCACGCCTTCGCCGGCGCCGAGGTCACCGCCTTCGGCCGCCGCATCCAGGTCGTCGCGGGCTCCACCGACCCCGAGGACGTCGTCCGCTTCCTCGGCGAGTGCGCCAACGACCTCGGCCTGGAGGCCTCCGTCAACCCGCCGGTCTTCCCGCTGGCGGGTGGCGAGGACGGCGAGGCACCCGGTCCCGGCGACCTCATCGGCTCCGAGGCCGACAAGACCGGTATCCAGGCGCTGCGTTCGGTGGCCGACGTCAACCTCCTGGTGCTGCCCGAGCTCGCGGCGTACGAGAAGGCCGAGGACGCGATCACGGTCGTGTCCGCCGCCCAGCGGCTCTGCCAGGAACGGCGGATCTTCCTCCTCGTCGACGCGCCCGGCACCTGGGTCAGCGTCGACACGGCACGGGCCGGGATCGCCGCCTTCGACGCCGTACGCGGCAACCACGCGGGCCTGTACTTCCCGCACCTGCAGCTCACCGACCCGCTCACCGGACGGCTGCGCTCCTTCCCGCCGTCCGGCGCCGTCGCGGGCGTCATCGCGCGCACCGACTCCGAGCGCGGCGTGTGGAAGGCACCGGCCGGCACCGAGGCGCGGCTCGCGGGCGTGCACTCGCTCACGGTCAACCTGACCGACCGCGAGACCGGCCTGCTCAACCCCCTCGGCGTCAACTGCCTGCGCGGCTTCCCGCTGACCGGCCCGGTGGTGTGGGGCGCCCGCACCCTGGAGGGCACCGACGCCCTCGACAGCGAGTGGAAGTACGTGCCCGTGCGGCGCCTCGCCCTGCACGTGGAGGAGAGCCTCCAACGCGGCCTGCAGTGGGTCGTGTTCGAGCCCAACGACGAGAACCTGTGGCAGCAGATCCGCCTCAGCGCCTCCTCGTACCTGCACACGCTCTTCCGCCAGGGCGCCTTCAAGGGCGGCACTCCACGCGAGGCCTACTTCGTCAAGTGCGACAGCGACACCACGACCGACGAGGACGTCGCGAACGGGATCGTCAACGTGCTCGTCGGCATCGCACCGGTCCGCCCGGCGGAGTTCGTGATCGTCAAAATCCAGCAGACGTCCGGGCAGTTCGAGCTGTAGGCCCGCGGGAATCTTGGAGAGCTGAAGGAATCCGATGGCAGAGTTCACCGTCAACGCCCATCGTTTCGACCCCTACAAGAACTTCAAGTTCCTGGTCCTGTGGGACGGTCGCACGGTCGCCGGCATCAGCAAGATCAGTCCACTGAAGCGGACCACCGAGGTCGTCAAGCACCGCCACGGCGGCGACCCGTCCTCCCCGCGCAAGTCGCCGGGACGCTCCGAGTTCGAGGGCATCACCCTGGAGCGCGGGGTCACCCACGACCCCGAGTTCGACCGCTGGGCCAACAAGGTCTGGCAGGTCGGCGCCGGGCTCGGCTCCGAGGTGTCCCTCGCCGACTTCCGCAAGGACATCGTGATCCAGGTCCTCAACGAGGCCGGCCAGGTCGCCGTCTCGCACAAGCTCTACCGGACCTGGCCGAGCGAGTACCAGGTGCTCGGCGAACTCGACGCCAACGCCAACGCGGTGGCCATCCAGTCGCTGAAGCTGGAGTGCGAGGGCTGGGAGCGGGACTACGAGGTCCCCGAGCCCGAGGAGCCCTCCTTCCTCAACCCGGCGTGAAAGGGCGGTAGTCGAGGAAATCGGGGGAAGACATGGCGATCACCGGGGCGGCCGGTCTGCTGGCCACCTGGGAGGCGGGACTCGCCGAGGCGCCCGCCGGACGCGCCGTGCTGCTGCACGGCACGGCGCGTCCGGACCTCGACCCCGCCGCACTGCTGACGGTGCCGGTGGGCGAGCGCGAGTCCGACCTGTTCGCACTGCGCCGGGCGCTGTTCGGCGAGCGCATGCAGGTGCGGATGGAGTGCCACGCATGCAGTGCGGACATGGAGTTCGACCTGGACGCCGGGGAGTTCGCCAAGTCGCTGGGCGCGGCGGGGGAGTCGGTCGTCCGGCTGTCGGAGGACGGCTGGGACCTCGCGTTCCGGCTCCCCGCCGCCGCCGACCTGACGGCGGCGGCCCGGGCGGCCGACCCGCGCGCCGCGCTGCTCGCCGGCTGCCTGGTCTCGGCCGTCCGCGACGGAACGGCCGTGACCGCCGACGCCCTCCCGGCGCCGGTCCAGCGGCGGATCGCCGACGCCGTCGAGGCGGCCGACCCGGGCGCCGACGTGACGCTCAACGTCGGCTGCCCCGAGTGCGGCACGGCCACCCGCGCCGAACTCGACATCGCCTCCTACCTGTGGACCGAACTGGACACCTGGGCACGCGACGTGCTCCTCGACGTCCACCTGCTCGCCACCGCCTACGGCTGGAGCGAGCCGGAGATCCTGGCGCTCAGCCCGCTGCGGCGCCGCTACTACCTGGAGCTGTGTGCGGATGTCTGACTCCTCCTCGGGGGCGCCGTCGGCGGAGCCCGACTTCCTGGACCGGCTGATCGCCCGGCACACCGCCCCTCGTCCGGACGCGGTGCGGGTACGCCCTCGGCTGCCCGGCCCGTTCGAACGGGTGGAGGCGGTACGGTCCCGGACCCCTGACCCCGACGCCACCGACCCGGTGGCCCGGCCGTCCGCCCCGCCGACCGCCGTACCGGACCGGGACGCGCCGCGCCGGGCCGCCGCCGAGGTCCGGCGGCACACGGAACGGGAGCGGACCGTCGTACACACCGAGCGCGCGGCGGCCGAGTCCCAGGCGCGCCCCGCTGCGCCCGTCACGCCGGCCGCGCCGCTGCTGCGTCCCGTCGCGCCCCTGGCGCCGGGACCGCTGTCGGCGCCCCGGACCGGGCCGCGCACGTCCGGGCGAGGTCGCCCGGAACCGGGCGTGGACCGGGCCGCGGCACCCGTGCCCTTCCCCCCCGGCACGGGCGCCGCTCCCCCCACCGTCGGGGGGGGGGGCCCCGCCCCCCCCCCCCCCCCCCCCCCGGCGGCCCGCCCCCCCCCGCCGCCCCCGCCGCCCCCCCGGG
>NZ_JBSHAQ010000058.1:0-63624 GCF_053611585.1 Streptomyces sp. NPDC054794
GGCCGGCTCTTCGGACAAGTCACTTCCCGGACCCGCCAAAACCGAGCCTACGCCACCGCACCAGACACCTTGACAAACACAGAGGCACCCGAAGGGCACCGACCTGTCCCGGTGGTCCGCCGAGGATCTCGAAGCCGTCGCCCTGGCTATCAACAACCGACCCCGCAAGATCCTCGACTGGAAGACCCCGGCCGAGGTCTTCGAGGAACAGCTACGCTCACTACAACAACCCGGTGTTGCAACGACCGGTTGAACTCGCCCAGTACGGCTCCCGGGCCTTCGCCGGCCTCTGCGACCAACTCGGGGTCACCCGGTCGATGGGCTCGGTCGGCACCAGCGCGGACAACGCGGCCTGCGAGAGTTTCCACGCGTCCCTGAAACGCGAGACGCTCCAGGGCGCCCGTGACTACGGCGACGCCGGCACCTGCCGCAGGACCGTCTTCGCCTGGCTGACCCGCTACAACACCCGCCGCCGGCACTCCGCCAACGGCCACCTCAGCCCCAACGCATACGAACGCCGACACCACACCGCCAAACTCACGCTCGCCGCGTGATCAATAACAGCGTGCCCACCTTCACGGGGAAGGCCCCTTTGCTTCAGCGCAGTGGCTTCGTCGGCCATGAGGCTGCTGGGTACGGTTGTCTCCCGGCGTCTGGTTTTGGGTGTGATGATCGCCCTTGGCGATCAGGCGGCGGCCGGTGGGGAGGGCTGCTAACCCTCCTTCCCGCAGCACCACACGCCGTGGGGCCGGCCGCCATGTGTCCCCACAGCGCCGGCTATGAGCTCCCGACCGCTTGCAGGGCGCGTTTGGCGGCCCACACCGGATACCCGAGGCGGGCCTGGACGTCCTGGGCTGTGAGCTCTGGCTCCTCCTGCAGAAGCCGGCCTACTGCGGCTGCTCGGGCGGGGCGAGGGCGCCCTGGGCCGTGTGGGCTGTGATGCCGAGTTCGGCGGCGGCGCGGGCGGCCGTGATGGCCGGCTCGCTCTCCAGGAGCTTGGCTGCCCGTACGGGGATGCCGGCACGCGGCCGGGTCTCACGGCTGCCGGCGGGACGGCCGGGGGAAGAGCCGGGGTCGAGGCGTGCGTCCAGCCAGGCCAGGACGTCGCCGCGGCGCCAGTGCGCGATGCCGGCGACGACGACGGGATCGGGCCGTGGCTGCATCCCGGGCAGGTTGGCGTACCGGTCCCACGTCCGTGGCTCCACGCCGGCCAGCTTTGCCGCACCGGTAGGCGGCCCATGGAGGTCTGCCAACTGCGGTGGACTACCGCAAGCAGGACACCGACGGCCAGAATGTCCTGATCTACGACAACTACAAGGCTGGCTGCAAAGGACGCCGACTGCCGATCTCCCAGGCCACCGCAGGAGTGATCACCAGGCAGCAAGAACTGATCCGCGCCGACGTCCCCCTGACCCCACCGCTGAGCTGATGCTCCTGCCGGCACGGGTAGGGAACCCCCACGGCCGCAAGTCACTCGCGTCCGGCTGGCTGGCCAGCCGCCACCGCGAATGGATCCGGTCACTGCCCGAGTTCCTGGTCCCCAACCGCGTCGAGATCAACGGGCAGCAGGCCACCAAAATACTGCCTTTCGACAAATCCAAGATCTTCCTCTGCGCCTACCGGCACACCTACTGCCAGCGGCACGCTGACGAGGGCATCCAGCCCGACGTCCTCCGAAGCCTGATGAACCATCGCCGGCTCAGCACTACTCTCTGACGAACGACGCGGGCACGGGCCTCGTACGTCTGGAGGCGCACACCGGCCCCGGCACGGTCCCGCGCGACGACGTGGCCGCCGTACTGGCGGAGCTGGTCGACACCTCGGCGACGGCCGGTCTGGTCCTGGAGCTGATCGGCGGGTCGACCCCGGTGTCGGTGGCGGTGAAGTCGGTGGCCGGAAACTGAGGCCCTGCGCCTCGGGCCGTCGGCCCGGACGGGACGACTGGGGCCGGTGTGACGCAGCTCATCCTCCCAAAAGCCGAGAAAGCGGCAGCACAGGTGACCTTCAGCCACCTTGCAGGTAAATTCCAGCCACCCAACAGGTAAAGTCCCACCACCTTCTTGAAGAAAGAACATCCATACGCATCGGCTTCCGGCCCGCGGCGATCTGTTCGCGCCAGTCAGCGAGTCCGTGCTCGAGGATGTTGAGTCGCCTGGAGCCCGCGAAGTGTCAGCATCGCCCCTGCCCGCTCGGTTGCGCACCGCAGCGGCACGCCTCTTCCTGCCCACGGTGCTCGCCCTGTCGTTCGCCGTACAGGCAGCGGGCGCCTTTCTCCCCAGCGTCCCCCTGCTCGCGGGCTCCACCGCCGTCGGGCTGGCGGCGGACTTCGCGCTGCACCGGTGGCAGCGGAGCATGGCCGCCGCCCTCGGGAAGCTGCACGCGACGGTGTTCGTGCGCCAGGTCGTCCGGGACCTTCTGCTGATAGCCGGCCTGATCGTCATCGAGGATCAGGACTACGAGAGGAAGTACCTGTCTCTCGTCTGCGGTCTGCTGGCCTTCTACGCCCTGCATTTCGCCTGCCAGGCGCTTGCGATCCTCGTACGCCGCACCCGCACCCTGCCCGTGGTGACCCGGAACATCGACGCCTCTCCGCTGCGGCTGAGCCCCGCTCCCCCGGCGCTGCTGATGCAGCGCTCCGGGAAGCGGTTCCTCATGTTCAGCCTGCCCGCGACGGCCGGCCTGCTGACCGACGCGGCGGGCGGCTCGCCCCGGTGGGCCGCCGCGGGAATCGCCCTGTCCGCCGCCTGCGCGGCGGTGGCCGTCGGCATGCTGCGGCTGCGGCTGCGACCGGGACGCGGGCCGGTGACGAGCGAGCAGGCGCTGGAGTGGCTCGAGGCCTGGCTCGCGGAGTACCGACCGACGGTGGGCATGTACTTCTCCGGCGGCACGAGCTCGGCCTACCAGGCGAACATGTGGCTGGAACCGCTGGCCCTGCTGGAGGGCCGCCCGCTGATCGTGCTGCGTGAGCGCTTCATGGTGCGGAAGATCGCCTCCACCGACATCCCGATCGTGTGTCTGCCGAAGGTCGCCGACCTGATGCGGCTGGAGCACTCGACGCTGAAGATGCTGATCCACCCGTCGAACTCGGGGAAGACCTCGCAGGTGCTGCGGATCCCCACCATCAAGCACGCGTTCGTCAACCACGGCGAGAGCGACAAGCTGTCCAGCTGCAATCCGTACGCGAAGGCCTACGACGAGGTATGGGTGGCCGGTCCCGCGGCGCGCGAGCGGTACGCCTTGGCGAATGTGGGTGTCGACGACAGGGACGTCGTGGAGATCGGACGCCCGCAGCTGGACGCGATCGAGCCTTACGCCGGTGCGCCCACGGGTGCGTACACCACGGTTCTCTACGCCCCCACGTGGGAGGGCTGGGACGGCAACCCGGGCAACACCTCGGTGATCGAGGCCGGCGAGAACATCGTCCGCGCCCTCCTGGCCGATCCGGGGGTACGGCTCCTGTACAAACCGCACCCGCTGACCGGCTCGGTCGAACCCCGTGCGGCGGCCGCGAACACCCGGATCCAGGAGATGATCCGCGCCGCGAACGCCGTCCGTGCCGCGGAACACCCCGCTGAGACACCCGCGCCCACCACGGCGGCGGAACTGGCCCGCCGGACGGCCGTACTCGACCGCCTGACCACGTCCGAGTTCCGGGAGAGCGCGGACGACGCGGAGCGGATGCTGCTCCAGTCGGTCCCGGAGCCCGGCCGGGCCACGGCCGTGGCCGCCGCGACCGCCGCCTGGGAGGCCGCGTACTGGGCCTCGTTCCCCGCGTGGGAACACCGGATCATCACCGAGGCGCGGCCGACCGTCTACGCCTGCTTCAACGTGGCCGACCTGCTGGTCAGCGATGTCTCCAGCGTCATCTCCGACTATCTCGAGAGCGAGAAGCCCTACGCCGTCGCCAACACCAGCGGACTTCCCGAGCAGGACTTCCGCGACACCTTCCCCACGGTCCGGGCAGGTGCCGTCCTCACCCCGGACGCCGTCGGCATGCCGGCCCTGCTGGAGACCGTGCGCCACCCCGAGAAGGACACCTACGCCGAGGCCCGCACCGAGCTCAAGCTGCACCTGCTGGGCCCCTCCGACCCGCCGTCCGTCGTCCGCTTCAATGAGGCGGCCCGTGCGCTGAGCACGCAGGCCGAGGAGCACCGGGCGGGTATGGCGGTACGGGCGCTCGCGGCGATCCCGAGCCAGCGAGACACCGGGGCACTGCTAGACAGCGAGCCCCTCAAGGGCTGAGCTCCCAGGGCGAGTACGCCGTAATCCCGGAGCAGCCGGCATCCGCAACGACCACCGCGGGGGCCGGCTGCTCCATGAGGGGCCCGGTCCACTGCATGGTCCGGGCCCTTGGACGATGTTCTGAGTCTTTCTGACGTCATCGCGCGAATCCGATCTGGACCTCCTGGCCCGGTTCCGGTCCTCGGCCGATGCGGTACGGATTCAAGCAGCCCGCCCTGGATGGCAAGCCTTCGCTGGGAGAGGGAACCGGCAGGCCTTTGACCAGCACGAGCTGGCCTTCGGGAAGGGGCCGTGCGTCGGCCCGTCTGTCCGCACCCGCCGTGGCGGATGCGCGGGGCCGTTTCCTGTCCCGTCGAGTTTTGCTGGCGCCACGACTCCGCGGAACCGGAGGCACGTGCCGATCTCTGCCCGGTGCAGGGTCGGCGGGGGAGGGTGTTCGGATGTACGGGGCGGCCGAAAAGTTCGAGGACCAGGCGGGGGACCGGACAGTGCAGGGTGTGAACGGCAGCGCGTCAGGCGCCGTGCGGGAAAGTGTCCGTGTAGCCCGGAGAGTTCAGGAGTTCCAAACGGTATCGGCTGCTGGATGCAGGGTGCGAACAGATGCGTTCGCGTTGCCTTCGGTTGATCGCGGGATGTCATGGACGCGCCCGACCCGGGGGTCGCCTCCTACGCTGACCGCGTCGTCCTGCTTCCTCCACGGCTGCATCGGCGGCGAACCGCACGCGCCCACACCCGGGTCCGTCCTCGGCGCGCTCCAAGGGCTGTGGAGGTGAGGGCTGTGTTCCCTACGCACGGACTGACCGCCGTGGCGCTGCGCCAGATCAGGACGCGGCCCTCGTCGGCTGCTGTTCACCGGCTGCACACTCCTCGTGACGGCCTTCTTCCTCGTCGGCGGGCGGTCTTCACGGCGACACTCAAACGCCAGGTGCCAACGTTGTCCACCGTGGCCGAGGGCACGGACGTCGTTACCAGTCCAATTCGCCACGCGAGCCGACTTCGTCCAGGATCAGGCGATGCAGTTTTGCGACGGCGCACGTCAGCAGACATCCTGACCTACCTGCTGCGGCCGCAGCTCGCCGACCGCTGCGTGCTTGCGCCGGGGAACGCCGAATGCGCGCACTGGCGGGTCACTCGGATGGGTCGTCGCTCGTCTGGAGTTGCTGCCAGCAGTGGTTGACGTGTTGCTCAGCCTCTCGCACGGCGCAGGAGGCGGCGTCCGAGACCGCGGCCGCAGATGACGCGGCCTTGTCTGCGCGAGGTGCGGTGCGACGGCGCACGTGGTTCGCTGCGCGCGCGACACGCCTTCGGTCGCCCTGGCCAAGGGCGACTGCACGGGCGACCAAGATCGTGGCGATGACTGCGGCGGCGGTCAGCGCGGTGGCCGCATGCTGATCGGACATGACTGTGAGCGTCCTTCGTGCGGGTATGTGTCGGGGGCGATGAGGGGGCCGGTGTCCGTTCGTACCGGCCCTTCCTCATCCTCATACGTCAACCGGGCCAGGTGCCGGTCAGGCGGCGGGTGACGGTGGCGCCGGCGCGGTCGACGGCAGCTTTGACACCGGCGAAGATCGCCCCTTGCAACGTGGCAGCGAGCAGCACCTCGCGCCAGGAGCGTTCTTCGTCGGTGGCGTCCGGGGCGTCCTCTTCGTGGCCCAACATCTTCCACGCCTGCTTGAACAGCGCTCCTGCGGCCATTCCGCTGACGGCCCCGAGCGCCAGACCGACCGGCTTGTGCGCGATCTTTGATGCCTTCATCCGGCTCACCCCTTCCGGCGGCGGCAGGCCAGCCACACCACGACGGCCGCGCCCGCGGCCGCCAGCAGCACCTTGCGGTTGTCCCGCGCCAGCTGCGCCCCTTGGGCCGTCTTCTGCCGCAGCGGCTCAGGCGCCTTCTCCTCCCACACCTGCCCGGCCTGGGCGGCCTTCGCTCGGGCCTGCCCGGCGGCCTGGGCGGCTTTGTCCTTGACCGGGCCGGGCAGCCTGTCCTGCGCCGGGTGTGCTAGGTCGGCGGCCTTCGCCTTCAGTTCGCCGGCCTTGACCGCGGCCTGCTCCTTCAGCTCGCCGGCCTTCGGGCCGACCTGCTCCTTGACCTCGGCGGCCTTGTCCTGGGCGCGCGCCTTGACGTCGGTCCTGGCCGCCGGCTCCTCGACCGTCTGCCCGAGCTCTTCGCGGGTCTGCTCGACCTGCTCGCGCAGCTCGTCGGGGCCGGCGGCGGTGGGCTCATCGTGAGTCGGCTGGGTCATCGGTGGGCACTCTCCTTGATCTCGGCCACGTCGGCCTTCACGTTCTCGATCGTCTGCTCAGGTGCGGGCGGCGCGGCCTGGTCGACCTGCTTCTTTCCCCTCATGGCCATGATCGCGGCGATCACACCCAGCACCGCGGTGACGATCAGCGCCGCCGCCCACACCGGCAGCGGCACCGCCAGCGCTGCGATCGCGGTGGCGACCAGCGCCTGCAGCATCAGGAAGCCCACGACTCCGGTGCCGCCGAACAGGCCACTGCCCTTGCCGTAGCGCTTGCCCTTCTCCTTCATCTCCGCCTGGGCCAGCCTCAGCTCGCCGCGCACCAGCTCGGTCAGCTGCTGCGAGGCGCGCTGCACCAGCTCGCCCACCGGCTCCTGGCCGGAGCGGTCCGTGCTGTGTCCGGAGCTGGCATGGTGCCACTGCGTGCTCGACACGACGGTCACCTCCCGTCCCTCTGAGTTCCTGCACGCCGGGCTGTTTCATGGGCCCGGCCATCCGATGGGCACGCGGGTACCCCGAGCGGACGAGTTCAGGGCGGGCGGAATGGTCTGATCGCAGCCCCGGACGGACGCGCTGCTACGGGGGTTGACCCGCTCGTACGTGCGTTTGGTCGCAGGTGGTGGCGGCTACTCGGCCCCGGAAGCCTGCGTCGCAGCGAGGGAAGGCGTCGACGGACCGCGCAGAGGCAGACGAACGAGGGGTTGGTGACGATGACCGTCGCGACACAGCAGGGCGGCGGAGGCGGTTCCAGCGGCCTCTACGACGTACTGGAACTCATCCTCGACCGCGGGCTGGTGATCGACGCGTACGTGAGGGTCTCCCTTCTCGGTATCGAGATACTCAAGATCGACATACGGATCGTCGTCGCCAGCATCGACACCTACCTTCGCTTCGCCGAAGCGTGCAACCGCCTCGACCTGGAAGCGGGGCCGAGCAAACCGGCCGGGCTCACGGAGCTCACCCAGTCCGGCGCCCGCGGCAAGACCAAAGGAGCCCTGCCCGGCGCCGAGGAAACGATCTCCGGCACCTTCCAGCAGGCACGTCACGAGGGCCGGGAGCGGCAGGGCGACCGGGCCGCGCGCGCGAGAGGGGAATGACAGATGAGCACCTACGTCTACGGGATCATCCGCGCCTCACACCCTTCCCTCCGCCAGGACCTGGAGGGCATCGGAGACCCTCCGCGGCCGGTACGCGTGCTGCGCCAGGGCGAGCTGGCCGCAATCGTCAGTGACGCCCCCGATCAGCTGCGGCCCAAGCGCCGCGATCTGCTCGCCCACCAGCGTGTCCTTGCCGAGGCCGGAGCGGGCGGCGTGGTACTGCCGATGCGGTTCGCCAGCGCCTCTCCGGACGACGACACGGTGACTGAGGTGCTCGCCGAGCGTGCGGAGCACTTCCTCGAGCGGCTGCGGGCGCTGGATGGCACAGCGGAGTACAACGTCAAGGCCAACCACGACGAAGAGGCCGTGATCCGCCTGATCATGGCCGACCATGACGACATCCGGTCCCTGGCGGAAGCGAACCGCGAGGCCGGCGGCGGCACGCAGGAAGACAAGATCCGGCTCGGGGAGATGATCGCCGCCGCTGTCCAGGCACGCGAGGCAGCTGACGCGGAGCTGCTCCACCAGGCGCTGGAGCCGTTGGCCGAGGCGGTCAGCGCCGGTCCGCCGAGCAGTGGCTGGCTGGCCAACTTCTCCTTCCTGGTGGACCGCGGTTCAGCGGAACGATTCCTGGCCGCGGTCGACGAATTCCGCCGGGAGCATCTGCATCTCGAGCTGCGTGTCAACGGCCCGCTGCCGCCCTACAGCTTCGTCGACACCCCCTCCTCCCAGCAGGCCGAAGGCGGTACCGCGGAAGCGTTCGGAGCCGCGGCAGCCCAGCCGGACGGGTAAGGAGTCGCGGAGCCTCACAGGAACGGCTGGAGCCCACCCGTTGCGGGTGATGTCTGTCGGGCCCGGCCCGACTCAGCGTGAGGCTATGCCCGGTGGAAGTCCGGCCCGCGGATACGAGTTCCGTGTCGTCGGCCGCGTCCTGGAGGCCGTCGCGGAAGCGTTCCCCGAGCTGGAGGCTGTGGTGATCGGCAAGCAGACGGTGTTCTACGGCGATGTCATCGACGAGGCGCATCTGTTCGGTTTGCTGGCACGCTTTCGGATGTTGGGCCTGCCGATCGTGGAGATGCGGCCGCTCCCCTCAGCGTAGGAGCCGGTTGTGCCGGATCAGCCGTGGGGCGTGGCGGGTGAGCCAGGCGCTGGCCAGGCCGATGGCGGCGCCGGTGGCTGCGTCACTTGGGTAGTGGGCGCCGCTTTGCACGCGCTCGAGCGCCACCATGGCGGCGGGTATGGCGCACGCTGCTCCGGCGGCCGGCCACGTGGGTGCGACAGCGGCGGTGAAGGCCTCTGCGGCGGCGGTGTGTCCGGAGGGGAAGGAGGAGGAGTCGGCGCGGTCCTCGACCTCGTCGTGGGGGAACCACTCCTTCGGTGGCCGGGGCCGGTCGGCCAGCTGCTTGCACAGGCCGTTCGAGATCAGCTGTGCCATCACCAGGGCACCCAGTCCGGCCACCGCCGCCTTACGGCCGCGCCACCCGCCCAGCCACGCCATGGCGGCAGCGGCGCCACACCACAGCTTCGTGCTCTCGGCGGTCTCCTCCACCGCTGAGAGCACCTTTCCGAAGCCGGGCGGGATGCGGGAGGCCGCGTGTTTGGTCAACGACCGATCAGCGTCACGCAACCCCGCCAGAAGCCTCATAGGTGGCAAGTATCCGAGGTCACCGACCCACACCCAAGATCATCAGGTGGCGGGTCACATCTCGTCCAGGCGGCGCCGATCCTCCTCGTCCCACTTCCGGGTGTCGCGGGGCTGGGTGTACGGCTCCGCCTCGGCCGGATGGCCGCCCGCGATGGCCCGCTGTCGTACGGTCTCGGCGTCGAACTCCAGCCCCAGCAGGATGGCCAGGTTGGTGATCCACAGCCAGAGGAGGAAGACGATGACGCCAGCCATGGTGCCGTAGGTCTTGTTGTAGGAGGCGAAGTTCGCGATGTAGAACGCGAAGGCGGCCGAGGCGATCATCCAGATGACCAGGGCGAGGAAGCTGCCCGGGGTGATCCACCTGAAGCCCTTCACCTTCGCGTTCGGGCTCGCCCAGTACAGGATCGCGATCATGACGGTGACCAGGACCACGAGAACGGGCCATTTGGCGATCGACCACACCGTGAGCGCCGTGTCCCCGATACCCAGAGCGGTGCCGGCCTGGCGGACCAGGCTGCCGGTGAACACCGCGATCAGCGCACTGCCCACGGCCAGCACCATCAGCACGACCGTCACGCCGATCCGCACCGGAAGGATCTTCCACACCGGGCGGCCCTCCGGCATGTCGTAGACGGCGTTCGCCGCGCGGATGAACGCAGCCACATAGCCGGAGGCGGACCACACCGCCAGCGCGATGCCGACGATCGCCATGACCGAGCCGACGCCGGCGTTGCTCTGCAGCTGCTCCACGGCCCGGGTGATGATGTCCCGGGCTGAGCCGGGGGCGAACTTCCTGATGTTGGCCAGCACCGAGTCGGTGGCCGACTTACCGGTGATGCCCAGCAGTGACACCAGCACCAACAGGGCCGGGAACAGCGACAGCACTCCGTAGCACGTGAGAGCCGCCGCGCGGTCGGTCAACTCGTCGTCCTTGAACTCGCGCAGCGCGCCCTTGAGTACGGCGCCCCAGGCCCGTTTGGGCAGCTTCGTCGGTGCGTCCGGCGCCCGGCGCTCCACGTCGGGCCCGGGCCCGACCTCCTCGGGCGTGGGCATCGCGCGTTCCTGCGCCTCGTCGCTCCCGTGATCCGCTTTCCGCCCTGGGAGATGCAGCTTCGCCATGCCCCACGGGTAACCATCTCGGGCCCCGCCTACGCCAGCAAGAGCAGGCGCCGCGTGCGCAGAGAGGCGTCAGGCGTCAAGGGCGTGGCGCAGGGCGGGGTAGCAGTCGATGATCTCGTCGAGCCCGACGAGCTGCATGGTGCGCATCACGGGCTCGGTCGGGCCGGCCAGGCGCAGCCAGCCGTTGGCGTCGCAAACTGCGTTGCGCGCGGCGATGAGGATGTTGATGCCGCTGGAGTCCATGAACGTCACGCCGCTGAGGTCGACCACGATCCGCGATGCGGCCGCGCCCTCGGGGAGGCTGAGAGCCTGGCTGAGAGGGCCGCCGGTGTGGTGGTCGATCTCTCCGCGCACGGTGATGACGTGGGCCGTCGATGGGGGCGGAGGTGATCGTCAGGCCTGCGGTCGCCCAGGGCTTTGAGGCGCAGCGCGAGCCGGTCGGCAAACGCCTCACCGCCCGCCTTGCGCTCCTCGACGATCCAAGTGGCGCCGTGGCCGGCCGGCGTCCCGTCTGACTCACGCTCCCGCTCCGCGGCCGCGCACAGTCGGCCTGGTTCGGTCACTCCCTGCGGGCGAGCGCAGCGTTGAGTTCGGACAGGACTGTCTCGGGCAAGCCAGCGCCCTGCGCGTGCTTGATGATCTGCTCGGCGATCGAGGACAGCTTGGTGTTGGTGTGCTGTGAGACCTCCCGCAGCACGGTGAATCCGTCCTCCGGGCTGATCCCTGCCATCATCACGAGGACCCCGATGGCCTGGTCTACCACCGCATGGGAGGCGACCGCCCGCTGCAGCTGCTCATTCTCCGCGCGCAGCTGCTCGACCTGCTGTACGAGGTCACGGACGCGGGGACCAGCGCCGGGTTCTCGGCCAAGCAACGCGGAGGAGGCCATGCATATCACCGTGGATGTCATCGGAGCGCGGACGCATTTCGCCTGCCCCGCGTCCCTCGACGCATCCCTGTGCCACGGGGACGTCACCGCATCTTGGCCGGAATGTGCTGAGCTCTCCGAGCTGCGCTCGGAGAGCCCCGACGGGGCTGGCTTCCGAACCCCGCCAGCGGCGGGTAGCCCGGTGGGCCTGTTGTCATGCCGACGTCATCACGCCGCGTCGATCGATCCGATTGGCTGCGTGGCACCGGGGGGGCGAGATCAAGTCGGATCGCTGATCGGGAAACAACCCGAAGGTGCCGCGGAGCTGGACCCGGGCGGCTGGGACCGAGCGCCGGTCGGCGCAGGCCGGGACGTGGTCACCTGTAGGGATCGGGAGGCTTGAGGCCGCATCGAAGGCGCGGCGAGTGGGATGATCCTACCGTGTGAAAAGCGGCCTGATCTGTCCGTAGCCCGTACACCCGGGCCTCGTTGGACTTGGTGCAGCACGCATATTCCGTCTCCACAGTTTCTGTGCGTGCGATGCCGGGCGGCCCCGCTCTCAGAGGCGGCGGGGCCGCCCACAAGCGTTCGCTACTTACCACGCCTGTGATCGACCAGCGAGTATGCAGAACCACTTTCCGGGTGCGTCCGTCCGGGCATCCGTGTCCGTCACGCTCCAATGTGTCCTCCGCCTCGATACTCCTCTGTCGTGCATGATCAGGCAGGACAGGGGGGCCATCAGTCGGGACGGACGCGTACTGGCGGGACGTTCCTGGCCCCCGGCCCGCGGTTCGCTGCGCGCCGACATGGTGTTGCCTCGCCCGGCCACGACGTGCCGCTGTCTGGGGAAGCGGGAGGGTGGGCCGCGCCATCCCCAGACGGCGCGGCCTGACCTACGTTGCGCGCGGGCCCCCAAGCCGCGCGCCCCGCTGGGGCCTGCCGGACCTTCCCTGGCCGCCCATCACGGATTCTGGGCCGGTTCGCCCCGGGTCACACGAGCCCGGAGCAGTGCCGCAAGGCGTGCGGGAGCACATCACCGCGCACAAATGCCTCGTCTGCACCCCGGGTGTTGGTCGAAGGCTGCGCAGCGGACAGGCGGACGGGCCCCGGCCCGGTGGTGCCGTGCGGAGCCCGGGAACCAGGCTCATCCGGGAGCGGCCTCGGGTTCTACGAACAGGATCACGAAACACCAGCAACCCTTTTTCGAAAAGGCGAATTGAAGTCGCCTATCTGGGTGGCGCCTTCCCGGCCGGCGTGTGAGTGGCGTGTCGTTGGCAAGACCAAGGCACTGGAAGCCCCTGAGGTCCTCTTACGTCCCGCCTGAGAGAGTGCAGGCAAGGAATGGGGAGCTCCAGGGGAGAGCGGTAATACGAGAGGAAGTCACCGTCGTGAAGAAGCTGCTTGTCCCCGCCGCCGCGGTCATGGGCCTGATCCCGGCCCTTCTGCTGGGTGGTGCCTCCACTGCGTCCGCCACAGGCCACTACAGCTGCAGCAACGGCCTCGCCAACGTGGTCACCTGCAACGCCACGGACGTCGGCCCGGTCATCGTGAAGATCACGGGGAACCGGACGCTGACCGGCAACGAGCTCAGCGTGCTGGAGAACAACCTCAACAACGCCGCCGTCAACGTGACAGCTCTGAAGAACGTGACGGTGAGCACCTACAAGTCCTTCAACCCCAGCGTCACGATCAAGAACATCAATGTCTGCATTGCCTCGGTCTGTGGCTGAACCCACGATCTACCCGTACACCTAGTATGACCAGAATGCCGGGGCCCTGTATTTAGGGGCCCCGGCATTCTGGCATGACTTCCTTCGCGCGCCCCACCGTCCGACGGCTCCGGCCCCGATCGGCCGTGTGGACCGGTGGTGTCGGCGACGGCTGAAAAAGTGGACCAGCCCCACCACCAGCCCCACCATCACTGGCAACACCCCCACCAACTGCCTCCTCAGCCCCGTCATCCCCACCGGCTGCATCGGCTGACGCGGCATCTGTGCCCCGCGTCCCACGCCGCCGACCGCCGACCCAGGCGCTGGACACGGCCCATCCGAGCCGCACTCCCCCGCGGAAGGAGGGGGCGGGTTTCAACTTGTCATGTCAGGACCCCACGCAGCTTCTGAGCAGCAGGCCGATGCCGACGAACGCGAGCACCAAGAGCAGGAGCGCCGGCGGCAGGAGACGGAGGAACAGGCCGCCGTGCAGAAGGCCGGCGGCTGGTTCTCCCGCTTCCGCACTCGCCGGTTTACGCATTTCCCAACGGAGTCGTAAACGCCGGGGCTTTCTGCAAGGAACCCGGTAACCGGCGTTGGTCACCAGGACGTCGGCGAGCGGCAGCAGGTGCTCGAAGGGTACGAATCCGGCGAGGTGGACGTTGGCGGGGACCTTGCCGCCCATCTCGGCCCGCACCATGTCGGGGCCGTCGGGGCGCGCGGTGGTGGCGACGACGGTGACGTCCGCGTTCGCCAGGGCGCGGAGCGTGGGGACGACGAGCCGCGACAGGTCGCCATGGTCCACGGTTCCCTGGGTGACGACGACCACCGGCCGGCCTGAAGACAGGTCCGCCCACCAGTCGGGGCGTTCGAAGTCGATTCCGGCACCGGGCGGGACGGGGCCGATGAAGCGGAAACCTTCAGGGGCGTCGCTGCGCGGGTACTCGAAGGCGGGGACGGTCAGTTGGAGCACGTGATCGGGGACCGTGCCGAAGGCGTTGAAGAGAAAGTCGGGCAGGGTGACCCCCACCGAGGTGAACACGCCCTCCATGCACTTCTGCGCGTCGGCGAACATCGTCCGTGTCTGGGCGCGCATCTCGTCGAAGCTGGCGCGCTCTTCGTCGGTGGCGGGCGGGAGCAGCCCCGGCCCGAAGGGCGCGGTGTCCACACTGTCGAAGGTGGGCGGCGCGATGCCGATGTTCACCATGAGCGGGCGCTGCTCCCGGGGGGCACGCAGCGCCATGGGCAACGTCCCGTACGACATGGGCTCGCTGATGACCACGGTGGCCGGGAACTCTGCGAGCAGTTCCTGCAGGCGGTTGTCGTGGACCGGCACGGGGTCGGAGAGGACGTGCTTGATGTCGAAGACCATGCGGTCGAAGGGGGCGAGCCCCTCGCGTTCGGGGAAGGCGGCGGCGAGGTCGGCGTAGTCGACTTCCGCGGGGTACGGCACGAAGCGTGAACCGGTTTTGCGTACGCGCTCTTCGAACCGGGCGCCCGTGTAGAAGAGCACCTCGTGCCCGCGGGCGGTCAAGTCCGCAGCAATCGCCACGAGGGGTGTGACATGACCCTCGAACGGGGTCGCTGTGACAATGATCTTTGCCATGGTCTCGATTCCTTTTGGAACGCCACGTTGAAGCGCCGACAACGAAGCGGCCTGCGGCGGCGCAGGCGAAGAGCGACAGCGGCATGGGCTTGCCGCGGCAAAATCTCCTGGCCGGCGGGTCGGTGGGCGGCGGGGCCGCGCCGGCGGCCGCAAAAGCCCCGCGCCGCCCACACCCGGGGGCGGGGGGGGGGGGGCGGGGGGCGCGGCGCGGGGCCCCACAGCCCCCCCGCCCCCCCGACCCGGTGGTGCGGTGGGGTGGTCAGTCGATGCGGATGAGTACCTTGCCGCTCAGGCCAGGTGCGAGACGGTCAGTCATCTTGCGATGGGCCGGGGGCGCCCTCCCCTGGAGGAGAAGTGAGGTGCGCGAGCCGGCTCAGGCGGCTGGACGGCCCGGGGTGAACAGGACCTTTCCGGAGCGCCCGGCCTGCTGCGCGTGCGCTAGGGCGGCCCGGAACTCCTCCAGCGGGTACGTGGCCTCAACCGCTGCGCCGATCACGCCCTCTTCGACGAGTCCGGTGAGCTCGGTGTAGATCCTCTCGAGCCGCTCGCGCGGGGTGTCGCGCAGCCAGTTGAGGATGAAGAAGGAACGCAGCGAGATACCGCGGTAGATGAAGTCGCCGAGCGGAAGGGCGGGGGACTGCCCCGTGGCCGCCGCGAAGACCACGACGCTGCCGCCTGCCTCGACGGATCTCACCAGCGCGGCGATCTGGGCGGGGTCGCTCGTGCCTTCCAGCAGCATGCGCAGCTGCGTTCCGTCCAGGGCCTTTGCAACCCGGTCGCCGAGGTCGTCGCCGTCCACGACCACGAGGTCGGCGCCCAGCCGGCGCACCTGCTCGGCCGCCTCCTGCCGGCGGACGACGGCGAGGGTCTTGACGCCGGCCTGCTTGGCCAGCGTGATGACGTACTGGCCGACGGCGGAGTTGGCAAGGTTCAGGCCGATCCAGTCGCCCGGCTTGAGGGAGACGTAATCGTTCAGCAGCGCGTAGGCGGTCGCTGGGTTGACGGGGAGCATGGCCAGTTGCAGGGCCTCGCCCCGGTCGGACACCGGGACGACGCTGCCGGTGGGGACCACGGCGTGGTCTGCCCAGGTGCCGTGCGTGAAGGTCGGCAGGATGAGGACACGTCGGCCGACGAGTGCGGGGTCGGCCGCCGGACCGGCCTGGATCACGCGCCCCACTCCCTCGGCACCCAACTCGCTCGGGACGCTCGGGTAGACCCCGAACCAGCCGGCCGCGAAGAGCAGGTCGGCATTGTTGACCGGAGCGGCCTCCACTGCGACGAGGAGGTCGTCGCCGGCGAGGGCGCGATCGGGCCGGGCATTGAGGGAGACAGTCTCGTCGAGGTCGCCGCCGACCGCCGACAGGATGAGCTGGCTCATCTTGGAGCCCCTTTCGAAGACAGGAGAGAGGTAATTGACCATTTGTTACTGACGCTTCCAGGTATGGCGAGGATCGGCGCTGCCAACTCGACGGGAGCAACGCCGGGGTGACCCTCCCGGGTGTGGAAGGGGCACTTCCCCCAGGTGTCACGCCTTGGTGTATCCGTGGTTCCACCAGTTGGTGACCAGGGCGGCGTAGCCGGTTGCGTCTTCTTCCCAGGTGAAGTGGCCGGCGTCGAGGTAGTTGAGCTTGCTGTGTGGGAGGTGTTTGTGGAGGTATTCGGCGTTGGTGGGGGGACGGCGGTGTCGTGTCGGCCGGCGATGATCTGCACCGGTGTCTTGATGCGGGGCAGGAGTTCGCCGAGGGCGGGGAGGTTGGTGTGGTAGGAGCGGACGTAGGCCATGGATTCGACGAACTTGTCGCCTTCGTAGGCGGACAGGTAGTCCTCGCGTATGTCGGCGGGCAGGGTGTGGTTTTCGATGGTGTCCAGTGCGCCGCCCACGACTTGGCGTCCGATGCCGCGGTAGGGGGTGGTGTCGGGGGTGAACACCCAGTCGTGGAGGACGGTGCCGAGTTGGATGGGGTATGCGGCGCCGCCGCTGCCGATGACGATGCTGCGCAGTCGGTCGGGGTGTGTGGCGGCGGCGAACAGCAGGGCTCCGGTGCCGATGTCGGGTCCGACGGCGTGGGGGTTCTTCAGGTCGAAGGCGTCGGCGGTCTTGATGATGAAGTCGCCCATGGCCTTGGGGGTTAGGAGGGTTTCCCGGCGTTCGGAGTGGCCGAAGCCCGGGAGGTCGATGGCGATGAGGCGGGTGTCCCTGGCCAGGTGGGGCCACATCTGGTCGAAGGCGTACAGGCTTTCCGGCCAGGGGCACAGCAACAGTGCCTCCCTGTCGCCGTTGCCTGCGGGGCCGCTGTCCGCGTAGCGGATGGACAGTCCGTCGATCGTGCGGTGGCGTGGCTGGATGACAGCCTTGGGTGAGCCGCCCCCGGCCCCCGATCCCCGTTCCGCCGCCGACGCCGTTCCCGTCAGCCCGATGCCCGCCGCCGCACCGGCCAGGGCCCCGCCCAACATGGTGCGCCGGGGCACACCGCTTCCGTCCTGCATAACGCCTCCTTCGAAAAGACTGAGCCCGTTCAATATGACCGACCATCTCAAACTCGTCAATGGTCTGCCGCCGCACCCCCTCCTCCATGTGCCGCCCGGGACCTCTGCGCCGACCGGGCCGCGGTCGTCCGCGACGCCGTCGGCATCCCGCGCCTGACGCCGCCCGATGCGGGTGGGCTGTTTGCGACGGGGGCCTGCCGGCTGCAGCCACGAGCGCTGCCGCCACCGGCTGACCGGCGAACCACCCTCGGCCGCGAAGCCGTCCGATCGGACGCTCATTGCGCGCACCTTCGAACCGGTCCGTGTGCTCGGCTTGGCACCTGTGCGGGGTCGCGGTGCGAGGTCTCCTATGGCCGGGAAGCCCATGGGCTATAGTTAGACGGTCGGTCGTATTACCTTGGGAGCTGAGATGGCCAGAGCGAGCCTGCGTGAGGACATCGTCAATGCGGCGGTCGAGCAGTTCCACATGTTCGGTTTCACCGCGGCCGGGGTGAAGGACATCACCGAGGCGGCCGGTGCGCCCAAGGGCTCCTTCTACAACCATTTCGAGAGCAAGGAAGCGCTGGCCGTCATCGCGGTGGAGCGGTACGGGGCCACCCGCGGGCTCGAGGCCCTCGGCGACACGAGCGTGCCGCCGCTGGTGCGGCTGCGTCGGCATTTCGAAACCCTGCGCGACGAGAATCTCGGCTACGGGTTCGGCCGGGGGTGTCTCATCGGTGATCTGGCCACCGAGATCGCCGACCACAGCGAGGTGCTACGGAAGGCCGTACAGGGCAGCCTGCGCCTTTGGTGCGAGGCCCTGAGCGGCGCGATCGCCGAAGCCCAGCAGGCGGGCGAGGTCACCAAGGCCCTGGAGGCCGATACCATCGCGCGGTTCGTCCTCAGCGCCTGGGAAGGAGCACTCATCTCGGCGCGCTCCGACAAGTCGGCGAAGGCCTTCGAGGCCTTCTTCACCGCCGTCTTCGACGTCGTCCTGCGCTGAGCGACGGCCCGTCGGCGCCGGTGGTCGGCGGGCCGTTCACATCTCCGGGACAGGCAGGTCCACCGAGACTGTCTTGCCGCGGCCGTTGGGGTAGGTGTGCCACGCGCTGGCCAGGGCTTCCACGATGAGCAGGCCGCGGCCGTGCTCGGCCTCAGCGTTCTCCTCCTCGGCCAGGGCCAGAGGTGAAGGAACCGGCGGGTTGCTGGCGGAGTCGCGCACCTCGAGCCGGATGTGGTCCGGATACGCCCGCAGGCGGACGTCGACGTCGCTGCCGGCGTGGATGAGGGCATTGGTGACAATCTCGGACACGACGAGCTGCAGGGGCGTCCGACATGTCCGCCAGCGCCCACGAGCGCAGGCGGGCGTCCACAAAACTGCGGGCCGCCTTGACCCCGTGCAGGTCACGCCGCTGGATCTGCAGTCTCCCCGTGCGCGGCGCAGCCTTGCCGAGAGCGCCTTCGTAGCGGGCCAGGAGCAGCACCGCGTCGTCGTGGCGCTGCTGGGGACCGTGGACCTCGGCCATGAGGTGGTCGGCCAACTGGTCCAGATCGGTTCCGACTTCGTGGCTGCCGGATGTGAGTAGGGTTCGCGCGTAGGCTTCCGGGTCGGTCGCATGCCGGTCGACCAGGCCGTTGGAGTACAGCATCAGGACGGCCCCGGGCTCCAGGGTGTGCTCACGCCACTGGTAGGCGTGCCGCGTCGTGACGCCGAGGGGCAGGTTGGCGGGCGCCTCGAGAGAGCCGATGCTTCCGTCGGGCCGCGGTAGCAGTGGCTCGGGGTGGCCGGCCAGGGCCACGTCGGCCGTGCCGTCGGCCGTGTCGAAGGTGACAATGCAGCAGGTGACGAGCAGTTCTGTACCGAGCTGGGCGAGCAACCTGCCGATCCGGTCGAGCGCGGCCGTGGCGTGGTGCCCTTCGCTTGCGTAGGCAGCACCCGCGGTGCGCACCTGGCCCACGACGGCGGCGCTTTCCATGCCGTGGCCCTCCACGTCGCCGACGACCAGCACTATCTGTTCATCCGGCAGCCTGAGCACGTCGTACCAGTCACCGCCCACCAGGGAGGTAGCCGTGGCGGGCCGGTAGCGCGCGGTGGTGGTCAGTCGGGGCAGCTCGAGGAGCGTGGGCGGAAGCAGCCTCCTTTGCAGGTACTCGGCGGCTTCCCGCTGTTTCGTCGCCAGTTCGACGCGCTCCACCGCCGCGCCCAGCAGGTCCGCCATCATGCTCAGGACGGCCCGCTCCTCGGACGGGAAGTCACGGGGCCCGGCGAAGGACAGGCAGCACACGCCCACGACATGCCTGCTTTCGAGGCGAGGAAACTCGATGACCTGCCTGCCGCCGATGAGCGGAAGGTACGCCTCGGCTTGTGGTCCGCCATCGCGCCCGTCGGTGTGGCCGTCGGCCTGCCGGCCACCGGAGAGGAACAGCGGGTGCCCCCGGCCCGCCTGCGCCGCTGGGGTGCGGGCGTCCAGCCTGGCGCCGTGAAGGGTGCGGACGATGCCTGAGGAGGCACCGCTGTGCCCCAGGATCCACAGGCGGCCCCCGGACGACGAGGCCAGGGCCAGGGCCCGGGCGCGGAACGGGGCCATAACGTAGAGCCGGGTGGCCGCGACAACGTCGTCCATGGTCGTGGCCTGGTTCAGCATCTCGGCCAGACGCCGCAGCGCATACATCATGCTCATGCCCGCAGACCCGGGAACGCCGGGCACCCCCCAGCCCGGCGTACAGACGTCCACACCGTGCCCCGGACCGACCACCGGCGTGGGCCCGGCCGTGATCGCAGTGCCCCGTTCGGCAAGCCCGGCGAGGGCCGCGGCCAGCTCGCCTCCTATCTCCTGCAGCTCTGTGCGGTCCGCCGCCCCGTAAGCGCCGCGCCTGTCCAGACGGAGGACAGTGAGGGCACCGAAGCGCCGGCCCGGGGCGGTGACCGGGGGCGCAAGAACGACGTACGGAAAGGGCAGCCACCTGCCTGTACGCCGTCTACGACCCCGTCTCCCGGCAATGCTCCGCGGCGCGCGCCGGTCACCCCCTACCGGTCGTGACCACACCAGACGGGCAGGCAGACCTGCTCGACCTGCCCCCCGGCCCACCGCTCGGCCTGGGCGGTCTGCCGTTCGAAACCCGGGAGATCGAACTGGCCGAGGGCAGCCTGCTGACGCTCTACACCAACGGACTCATCGGCGAACGCCACGTGGACGTCGACACGTGCCTGCAACGGCTGCGCACAGCGCTCACGCACCCGGCGGACCCCTTGGAGAAGACGTGCCAAGCGGTTGTCGACTCGCTCGTCTCCGCACAGCCCGCTGACGACATCGCCCTGCTCGTCGCACGCACCCGCGTACTGCCACCGGAGAACGTCGCCTCCTGGCAACTGCCGCTGGAGCCGACAGCTGCTGCCCAGGCCAGAACGCTCGTCACGGCCCAAGTCACCGAATGGGGACTGGAACACCTGGCGTTCACCACCGAACTGATCGCCAGTGAACTGGTCACCAACGCCTACCGCTATGCGGGTGGCCCCGTGACCCTGCGACTCATCCGTGAACGATGTCTCGTCTGCGAGGTTGCCGACGCCAGCCACACCTCACCACACCTGCGTCGCGCCCGCACCACCGATGAGGGCGGCCGCGGCCTGTTCCTGGTGGCCCAGTTGACGGAGCGCTGGGGCACCCGCTACACGCGAGAGGGCAAGACCGTATGGACCGAACAGCCGCTGCTCGGGCTGTAGATCCGGATCATTGCGCGGCGGGAGCCGGCGGGTCACCGCGCGCAGCGCGTCCCGCAGGTTCCCGCCCAGGGCGGTCCCCGTGACGAACGGCGGTTCGGTACCGAGACAGACGACCTCGCTGGCGGCCAAAGCCCGGTCCAGGCACCCGCGTGCCGGCAGCGGCAGCCGGGTACCGGCCAGCAGGCACACGTTGGCCCGCCGTAGACGGTCTTTCGACGTTGGCGTAACCCATCACCCGCCTACGCCCGCGACTCCGGCATCACGGTTGTTGCAGACCTCTGTGGTATCGGGGGTGACCGCCACCCATGCCCCGAGGCGCCGGGCCAGTTCGGCCGGCTCTGCGCGCGCAACGGCCGCCGCGCCCCGGCGGCCGGGGGCTCTGTCGTAGGTAGGGTGACAGGCGTGGACATGCTGCACCTGCGTTACTTCGTCGCCGTGGCCGAGGAGCTCAACTTCTCGCAGGCGGCGCGCAAACTGCACATGGCGGCCTCTCCGCTGAGCCAGCGGATCAAGGATCTGGAACGCGAACTCGGGCACGAGCTCTTCGAGCGCACCACCCACCGGGTCGACCTGACCCCGGCGGGCGCCGCCCTGCTTCCCATGGCCCGCGACATCCTGGAGCGGGTCCACTCGATTCCGTGGCGGCTGAGCGAGGCGGTGCGCCCGCGGCTGGACAGGCTGTTCATGGGGATGCCCGCCGGGGTGCATCCGCTGTTGCGGGAGCGGGTGCGACTGCTGGAAGACGCCTGCCGGGAGGTGTGCGAACTTAAGCGCTGGCCCGGCACGTCGGCGGGCCTGGCGGACGCGGTGCACGACGGCAGGCTGGCGATGGCGCTGGCCCGGCTGCCGGTCTCCGATCCGGCGCTGGAGATCATCGAGGTGATGCGCGAGCGGCTGGGCGCAGCGGTTCCGGCCGACCGGTTCTCGGGCCGGGCGTCGGTCACCCTGGAGGAACTGGCGGATCTGTCCTATGTGGCGACGCCCAATGACGCCACCCCGGCCTATTTCGACGAAATCGACACTCGACTGAATTTAGCTGGCATAAAGAAAAGAATCCGCGTAAACGTGGCGGACTATTCTGGAAGTTCCGAACTGATTTCCTCCGGTATCGCATTTTCGATGAGCATGCTGTCGCCGGAGAGCCCCATGCATCGGTACCGGCTGGACAACGTGGCCGTGCTGCCCGTCGAGAACTTCCAACCCGCCCTGAAAACAGGGCTGTTGTTGCGCAGGGACCGGGCCAGTGACGGTGGCGACCTGAGTGACGTCGCCGCCCGGGCGCGGCAGATCTTCAACGAGGTCATCTCCGTCTGATCGATTTCCGGCTGCCCTTTTCCGGGGATTGACGGAAAGGGTGTGACCGGTGTGGTCATGCCCTTGTTCGGCATTTGATCATTCCCTCTGGGCTCGTTCACGCATAGCGTCGTCGGTGGAAACATTCGCCATGAAATTACTGCGTGAACAGGAGTGATGATGGACATCACGGCCGCCGGGACCACCGGTCCGCTGGACGGCATACGGGTGATCGATCTGTCAACGGTGGTGATGGGGCCCTACGCGGCGCAGGTCCTGGGCGACCTCGGCGCCGACGTCATCAAGATCGAGTCCCCGTCCGACACGGTGCGGGTAGGCCCCTACCGCACCACACCCGGCATGACCCCGCTCAACCTCAACGTCAACCGCAACAAGCGCAGCGTGGCGTTGAACCTCAAGGATGACGCCGACCGCGCACGGGCCCTGGAACTGATCGACAGCGCCGACGTGCTCGTCACCAATATGCGCCCCGGCGCGCTCGGCCGCCTCGGCCTCGCCCACGCCGACATCGCCTCCCGCAACCCCGGCCTGGTCTACGCCCATGCCCAGGGCTTCCGCAACGGCTCCGACCGGGTCGGCAACGCAGCCTACGACGAGACCGTGCAGGCTGCCTCCGGCCTGGTGGACGTGGCCAACCGGGCGCTGGGCATCCCGGCGTACCTGCCGACGATCATCGGTGACAAGGTCTGCGCACTGACCATCGTCTACTCGGTGCTCGCCGCGCTGGTCAACCGGGCTCGTACCGGTACCGGCCAGTACATCGAGATCCCGATGACCGACACGCTCATCGCCTTCAACCTCGTCGAGCACCTGGCGGGCCACGTCTTCGAACCGCCGCAGGGCTCCACCGGGTTCCCGCTGTCGATGAAGAGGGGGCACCGTGCGGTGCCCACCAGGGACGGCCTCGCCTGCGTCATCCCGTACAACCCGCAGAACTTCCGGCACTTCTTCCTCGCCGCCGACCGTGCCGACCTCGCCGCGGACCCGCGCGTCAATAGCGAGTCCATCGCCGATGACGACGTCGACGCGCTGATGGAGCTGGTGGGGGAGTGCTCGCCGAGCCTGAGCACCGAGGAGTGGGCCCGGGTCTGCGCCAAGCACAGCATCCCGATGGCGCCCGTGCTCGAACTGGACCGGGCCGCCGAGGACCCGTATGTGCGCGGCGGCGGGTTGCTCGATGTGGTGGACCACCCCAGCGAGGGCACCATCCGCTCGGTCGGCATCCCCGTGCGGTTCTCCGCCACCCCGGCATCGGTCCGCCGACTCGCCCCGCTGCCCGGCCAACACACCGACGAGATCTTCAGGGAACTGGCCGCCGACCGCTGACATCCCGTCACTGCTCCGCCGCCAACTGCTGACCCACCGTAAATCAAGGACTCACACCATGCACAGCACTACCGAGGTGCGGACCGAAACCATCGGTTCGTCCCTGCTGATCATCATCGACCGGCCGAAGGCGCGCAACGCGGTCAACGCGGCCGTCGCCGCCGGGCTGTCCGCGGCCCTCGACCGCTTGGAGGCGGACCCCGACCTGCGGGTCGGGGTGCTCACCGGCGCCCAGGGCACCTTCAGCGCCGGGATGGACCTCAAGGCCGCGCTGGCCGGTGAATCGCCGGAGATCCCGGGGCGCGGCTTCGGCGGCCTGACCCAGGCCCGGACGACCAGGCCGCTGATCGCCGCTGTTGAGGGCTGGGCCATGGGAGGCGGTTTCGAACTCGCCCTGGGCTGCGATCTGATCGTCGCCGCGGACGACGCCCGGTTCGGCCTCCCGGAGGTCAGCCGCGGGCTGATCGCGGCGGGCGGCGGGGTGATCCGGCTGCCCAAGCGCATCCCGTACCACCTGGCGATGGAACTGCTGCTGACCGGTGAGCCGGTCTCCGGCGGACGGGCCGGACAGCTCGGCATCGCCAACCGTGTGGTCCCGGCCGGGGAGACCGTCGCCACCGCACTGCACCTGGCCGAGCGGATCGCGCGAAACGCCCCGCTGGCACTGGCAGCGGTCAAGGAACTCGTCAGGACCGCCGACGGCGCACCTGAAGAGCAGGCGTTCACCGTGCAGGGGCGGCAGATGGCGCGGCTCGCGGCCTCCGCCGACGTGCGCGAGGGCATGACCGCCTTCACCGAGCGCCGCTCCCCGGTCTGGCAGGACCGGTAGGACCACGGGACTCAAGGGAGAACACACGATGAACCAGCAGGACGTGCCCCGGCACATCGCGACTCCACTGGCCAACCCGGCCTATCCGCCGGTCGTGCCGCGCTTCACCAACCGCGAGTACCTCAACATCGTCTACCGCACCGACCACGCGGCACTGCGTGCGGTGGTGCCGGAACCGCTGGAGATCGACGAGTCACTGGTGCGTTTCGAGGTCATGCGGATGGGCGACGTCAGCGGGTACGGCCCGTACACCGAGGCCGGCCAGGCGATCCAGGTCCGCTACGAGGGCGAGCGGGGCGAGTACCTGCACGCGATGTACCTGGACAACCTTCCGGCCATCACCTCCGGGCGCGAGGCGAGCGCGTACCCCAAGACCGCCGGGTCGCCCGCCCTGTGCGCCGACCACGGCGCGCTGGTCGGAGTCCTCGACGTCGGCACCCTTCGGGTGGCGACCGCCACGATGGGCTACAAGCACTCCGAGCTGTCGGTCGAGGAGGCCGTGGCCCAGATCGGTGTGCCGACGTACATGCTGAAGCTGGTCCCCGGCTTCGACGGGGCTCCGCAGGTCGCACAGTTGGTGCGCACCGAGATCACCGACATCGCGGTGAAGGGCGCCTGGACCGGTCCCGCCCGACTGCAGCTCTTCGAGCACGTGCTGGCGCCCCTGGCCGATCTGCCGGTGCGCGAGATCGTCTCCGCCAGCCACATTCTGACCGATCTGACCCTGGCGCCCATCAAGCCCGTCCACGACTACCTGGCCTGCCCCGCCCACCCCGCGCGATGAGCATGACCACGGAAGCAGAAGGAAGACATGTGATGACCAAGCCATTCACCACCACCGCCGCGGTGGTCGGCGCCGGGACGATCGGACTGTCCTGGACCGCACTCTTCGCCGGCCACGGCATGCGGGTACGGATCACCGACCCGCGGCCGGACCTGTCTGACGCGGTCGCCGAGACACTCGACCGAGCGGCCGGGCAACTCGCCGCTCAGGGCCTGGACGTGGACGGCCTCGCGGAGCGGGTACACGTGGCCGACGACCTTGCCGACGCGGTCTGCGACGCCGATGTCGTACAGGAGAACGGCCCGGAGAACGTCACCTTCAAGCGGGAGCTGTTCAGCGACCTGGTCGGCGCCGCCCCCGCGCACGCGCTGCTGCTCAGCTCCTCCTCGGCGATCCCAGCGACGGCGTTCACCGACACCATCGAGGACGCCCGCCGGATTCTGATCGGCCACCCCTTCAACCCTCCGCACCTGGTGCCGCTGGTGGAGGTGGTGCCCGGTGAGCGCACCTCGCAGGAGAGCGTGACACGGGCCGTGGAGTTCTACCGCTTTGTCGGCCGGGTACCGGTCGTGGAACGCAAGGAGATCCCCGGCTTCGTCGGCAACCGCCTGCAGAACGCCCTCAGCCGGGAGGCGATCTACCTGGTCGAGCAGGGCGTCGTCAGCCCGGCGGAACTGGACACCGTGATGGTGAACTCACTCGGCCTGCGCTGGGCGACCGTGGGGCCGTTCCTCGGCGCGCATCTCGGCGGCGGCCCCGGCGGCTACCGGCACATGGCCGAGCACATCGGCGTGTCGATGCAGAAGATGTGGGACTCGCTCGGCCGCCCGGAGCAGAGCCCCGAACAGACCGAACGGCTCGTCGCTGCAGTCGAGGACGCCTACGGCGCCCGCTCCTACGCCGACCTCAGCCAGGAGCGCGACGCCAAGCAGATCGCGGTGCTGTCCGCCCGGGACAGCATCACCAACGTGGAGAAGGAGAACCGGTCATGACCGCCCTGCTGCCCGAGAAGGTTTCCGTCGAGGAGCGGTTGGCCGCGGACTTCTACGACGTGGAGTCGCTGCTGCCCCCGCACGAGCGTGAACTGCTGCTTCACGCACGGGCCTTCATGCGCACCGAGGTCAAGCCGCTGGTCAACGAATACTGGGCCAAGGGAGAGTTCCCCCGCGAGCTCATTGGCAAGTTCCGCGAACTGGGGCTCGCCGGCGTCCCTTACGAGGGGTACGGCGACCCGCTGCCGGCCGGGAGTAACCTGCTGGTCGGCATGCTGTCGATGGAGTACACCCGTACCGACGCCTCGAGCGCCACCTTCTTCGGCGTGCACAACGGCCTGGCGATGTACAGCATCTACCGGGGCGGCGACCAAGAGCAGCGGGACCGCTGGCTGCCCTCGATGGCCGCGCTGGAGACCATCGGGGCCTTCGCGATGACCGAACCGCTGGGCGGGTCCGACGTGGCCGGGGGCATGCGGACCACCGCGCGCCGGGACGGGGAGAACTGGGTGCTCAACGGCGCCAAGCGGTGGATCGGCAACGCGACGTTCGCCGACCTGGTGGTGGTCTGGGCCCGCGACGAGGCGGACGACAGGGTCAAGGGGTTCGTGGTGGAGAAGGGCACCCCGGGCTTCTCCCCAGTGAAGATCGATAACAAGATCGCGTTCAGGATCGTGGAGAACGCCGAGATCACCCTGACCGACGTCAAGGTGCCTGAGGCCAACCGGCTGCAGCGGATCCATTCCTTCCGTGACGTGGCGGAAATCCTCCGTGCCACCCGCAGCGGGGTCGCCTGGCAGGCCCTCGGCGTGATGATCGGCGCCTATGAGCTGGCGCTGGACTACGCCAAGCAGCGCAGGCAGTTCGGCCGCCCGATCGCGCGGTTCCAGATGGTGCAGGACCTGCTGGTCAAGAGCCTCGGCAACATCACCGCCTGCTGGGGCATGCTGGTCCAGCTCGCACGGCTGCAGGACGCCGGCGTCTTCCGCGACGAGCACTCCTCGCTGGCAAAGGCGTACGTCACCTCGCGGATGCGCGAGGTGGTGGCGTGGTGCCGGGAGATCTTCGGCGGCAACGGCATCGTGCTCGACTACGACATCGCACGGTTCTTCGCCGACGCCGAGGCGATCTACTCGTTCGAAGGCACCCGCGAGATGAACACGCTCATCGTCGGCAAGGCGGTCACCGGCGAGAGCGCCTTCGTCTGACCGCGGCTCTCCCACCGACCGGCCCCCACAAACCCCGCGCCGGCCCCGAGTGCACCAGGCCTCGGTGCCGGCGCGGACCGGTGCAGGCGTGCCGCCCGCGCTTCGTGCACCGCGCACAAGTCCTGCCCCGAGCGTCGTCCCCCGCGCCCATGGGCCTGCGGCGCCGCGGATTCGTACCGTCTCTCCTCACGTACCGGACATCCGTCCCGCGTCGGGACGCGCAGCCGCGTCCGCCCGACGTCCGTCGACGTACTTCGAGGAGCAGGCATGCATATCGCGGAACTGCCAGATCTGCGGGCCCGGCGGGATGCGTACGGTCCCTGTATCGCTGATGACGTGTCAATTCTGGACAACGCGGCGTTCGCCCGTCGGGTGCGCCGGGCCGCGGCGGCCCTGCGGGCGCGGGGCATCGGGCGCGGCGACGTGGTGGCGCTGCTGCTGCCCAACACGGCGGACTTCGCCGTCGCGCTCTTCGCCGCCTGGCGGCTCGGCGCGGCCGTGACCCCGGTCAATCCGGCACTCACCGAGGGCGAGGCGCGATACCAGCTCGGCGACGCGGGTGCCGCCGTGGTCGTCACCGCCGGGCCGTCGCCGCTCGCCGGGGCGCTGCCGGTGGCCGAGTTGGGCGGCGGACCCGAAGACACGGCCCCACCGCAGACGGACCACGGCGCGCTCGCCCTGGTGATCTACACCAGCGGCAGCACCGGGCGCCCCAAAGGCGTGATGCTCGACCACGCCAACCTCGCGGCCATGGCGGGGATGATGATCGACAGCGCCCGCCTGTCCGAGACCGACCACAGCCTGCTGATCCTGCCGCTGTTCCATGTCAACGGGATCGTGGTCGGAGTTCTGTCCCCGCTGCTGGCCGGCGGCCGGGTCACGGTGGCCGGGCGGTTCCGGGCGGAAACCTTCTTCGGCCTGCTCACCGAGGTCCGCCCGACCTGCTTCTCCGCGGTCCCGTCGATCTACTCGATGCTCGCCGAACTGCCGGACGAGGTTGTGCCCGACACATCGTCAGTACGGTTCGCCGCCTGCGGAGCGGCCCCGATGCCGCCCGCGCTCATCGAGCGGTTCGAGCGCCGCTACGGCATCCCGATCCTGGAGGGCTACGGCCTCTCCGAAGGCACTTGCGCCTCCACCACCAACCCGCTGGACGGCCCGCGCAAGCCCGGCACGGTCGGACTGCCGCTGCCCGGCCAGCAGGTCGCCGTGATGGACCCACAGGGCCGGATCGTGCCTGCCGGGGCGACCGGTGAGGTGGTGGTGCGGGGGCCCAACGTCATGCGCGGCTATCTGGGCCGCCCGGAGGAGACCGCCCGCACCGTCGTGCACGGCTGGCTGCACACGGGCGATGTCGGGCGCTTCGACGAGGACGGCTATCTGGTGCTGGTCGACCGTATCAAGGACATGATCATCCGCGGGGGCGAGAACATCTACCCCAAGGAGATCGAGATCGCACTCGGCGACCACCCCGACGTGCTGGAAGCCGCCGTGGTGGGCGCCCCGGAACAGCGGCTCGGCGAGGTGCCGGTGGCCTTCCTGGCGCTGCGCTTGGGCGCCTCGGCCACCGCGACCGACCTGCTCGACCACTGCCGGGCCCGGCTGGCGAGGTTCAAGGTACCCGCCGAGATCATCCTCGTCGACCGACTGCCCAGGAATCCCGTCGGCAAGACGGACAAGCCCGCGCTCCGGGCCAGGACCACCGCCGTCACCACCGCTGGCTGAACGGAAACCGGAGGCAGTCATGGGATTCCTCGCACCGAATACGGCAGACGTCGACACACAGCGGTGGCGCACCCGCCCCTACCAGCAGCGCATCAGACTGCTCGCCGAGCACTGGGCCAGGCACGGCTTTGGCACCCCCGGCATCGTGCACCTGCTGTACCTGTTGAAGATCACGGCGTACGCACTTGGCGGCATCGCGGTCGTCTCCGCGACCCCCGGCGTCGGCGGCGTCACGCACTTCGGCTCGTGGTGGGGCGAGCCGATCGTCTACCAGAAACTCGCGATCTGGACGCTGCTGTACGAGGTCCTGGGCCTCGGCTGCGGCTCAGGCCCCCTCAGCTCACACTTCCTGCCGCCGGTCGGCGCCTTCCTGCACTGGCTGCGCCCCGGCACTGTACGGCTGCCCCCCTGGCCCGGCCGGATCCCGTGCACCGCGGGTACCCGGCGCACGGTGGCCGACGTGGCCCTCTACGCGGCCGTACTGGGGGCGGCGGTGTGGTTGCTGTGCTCACCGGGCGACCCGGGTGCGTCCGGTGTGTTGGCGCCGTGGCGCATCGCCGTGCTCGTGGCGCTGCTCGCCCTGCTCGGGCTGCGCGACAAGACCGTCTTCCTCGCCGCCCGCGCCGAGCACTACGGGCTGACGCTGCTGGTCTTCCTCTTCCCGGTGGCCGACATGCCCGCCGCGCTGAAACTGGTCATGGTCGCTCTGTGGTGGGGCGCCGCTTCCTCCAAGCTCAACCGCCACTTCCCGTTCGTGGTGGCGGTGATGATCAGCAACAGTCCGCTGCGTCCGGCCTGGCTCAAGCGCCGGCTGTACCGGCACTACCCCGACGATCTCAGGCCGTCGGGGCTCGCCGTCGGGGCCGCGCACAGCGGTACGGTCATCGAGTACGCGGTGCCGCTGGTCCTGTTGCTCTCGCACGGCGGGATCGTCACCACCGTCGCCCTGGCCGTGATGGTCGTCTTCCATCTGCACATCCTGTCGACCTTCCCGATGGGTGTACCGCTGGAGTGGAACGTCTTCTTCATCTACTCGGCGCTCGTCCTGTTCGGCCACGACGCGGCGGTCGGCGCCTTCGCCCTGCACTCCCCACTGCTGGCCGCGGTGCTGGTGCTGAGCCTGGTGGTGGTCCCGGTGCTCGGTCATGTCCGCCCCGACCTGGTGTCGTTCCTCCCCTCGATGCGCTACTACGCCGGCAACTGGGCCACCAGCCTGTGGTGCTTCCGCGAGGGCACCGAGCAGCGGCTCAACGAGCACATCGTGAAGGCGTCAGGTCTGCCCTTCGGCCAGCTCACCCGCCTGTACGGCGCCGAGACCGCCGAAGTGGTGCTGGACCAGGGGCTGGCCTGGCGGGCAATGCACACCCACGGCCGCGCGCTGGTCGGGCTGCTGCCGCGAGCCGTGGACGACGTGGGGTCCTACGATGTGCGGGACGGCGAGACGGTGGCGGGAGCGGTCCTCGGCTGGAACTTCGGCGACGGCCATCTGCACAACGAGCAGCTGCTGGCCGCCGTACAGCAGCGGTGCGGCTTCGCGCCGGGCGACCTGCGCGTCGTCATTCTCGAGTCGCAGCCGACGCACCGCGCGCGGCAGCATTACCGCATCGTGGATGCGGCGAGCGGCCTGATCGAGGAGGGGTATGTGAACGTGCGGGACATGGTGACCCGGCAGCCCTGGCTCGACGACGAGGCGCCCGCGATCCCCGTCCAGCCCGTCGGCGCGCCGCGACCGGCGACCGAGGTGGCGGCAGCGCATGAGTGACACGATCGTGGTGGGAGCCGCACATGAGTGACGCGATCGTCGTCGGGGCTGGCCCGAACGGGCTGGCCGCCGCCGTCGCCCTGGCACAGCGGGGGCTGAAGGTCACTGTGCTGGAGGCCGCCGACGAGATCGGCGGTGGCGCCCGAAGCAGCGAACTGACCGTCCCCGGACTGCTGCACGACCACTGCTCCGCAGTGCACCCGCTGGGCGTGGGCTCGCCGTTCCTGCGGACCCTCGGCCTGGAGCGGTACGGCGTCGCATGGGCGTGGCCCGAGGTCGATCTGGCCCACCCGCTGGACGGCGGGCGGGCCGGGGTGCTGGTCCGCTCCCTGGAACGGACTGCGAGCGGGCTCGGTGCGGACGGCCCGGCGTGGGAGCGGCTGTTCGCCCCGCTGGCCGACGACTTCGACGCGCTCACCGAGGATGTGCTGCGCCCGGTACCTCATCTTCCCGCCCACCCGGTGGCACTGGCCCGTTTCGGGCTCCGGGCGCTGCAGCCGGCCACGGCCGTGGCCCGGCGCTGGCGCACGGAGGAAGCCAGGGCGCTGTTCGCGGGCGCGGCGGCGCATCTGATGCATCCGCTGACCGGGCCGACAAGCTCCGCGGTCGGGCTGATGCTCATCGGCGCCGCCCACCGCTTCGGCTGGCCCGTCGCCCGCGGCGGGTCCCGGACCATCACCGATGCGCTGGCCGCACTGCTCGCCCAGCTCGGCGGGACCATCGAGATAGGAGTGCGGGTGGACTCCTTGGCCGAGCTGGCCCCCGCCCGGATCATCATGCTCGACACCGCGCCCAGAGCCGCGGCACGCATCTGCGGCGACCGGCTGCCCGGCCGGGTGTGCCGGGCCTACCGCGGCTGGCGGCACGGGCCGGCGGCATTCAAGATCGACCTCGCAGTCCGGGACGGCATCCCGTGGACCCATGAGGCATGCCGCCGCGCGGGTACCGTACACCTGGGCGGCACCCTGGAGGAGGTCGTCCGTACGGAGGCGCAGACTGCCGCCGGGCGGATGCCCGAGCGCCCGTTCGTCCTGGTCGGCCAGCAGTACCTCGCCGACCCCGGCCGCTCCTGCGGCGACGTCCACCCCATCTGGGCGTACGCCCACGTCCCGCACGGCTACCCGGGTGACGCCACCGAGGCGGTGCTGCGCCAGATCGAGCGGTTCGCGCCGGGGATCCGGGAGCGGATCGTGGGACGCTCGGTGCGCTCGGCCACCGAACTGGCTCGCTACAACGCGAATTTCGTGGGTGGCGACATCGTCGCCGGTGCCAACACCGCACGGCAGGTCGCGCTGCGCCCGCGGATGTCCCTCGACCCCTACAGCACCGGCATCCCCGGTGTGTACCTGTGCTCGGCGGCCACCCCACCTGGTGCGGGGGTCCACGGCATGTGCGGTGCGAACGCCGCCCGCTCCGCACTGCGGTACCTGGACCGGTGAGAGGGCCCGTGCAGCGGCCGGAGGGGACACCGGATCCCGTCGTTCTCGCGGCCCAGCTCATACAGGCCAACCGGGACGACGTCATCGCCAGGCTGGTCGCCACCACCGAGGCGGAGATCGCCCAACTCGAACACGACGAACCGCTGCACGGGCTCCTGCAAGCCAGCATCACCGAGAACATCGTCACCGCCCTGCACGTCATCATCAACCGCATCGACCCGCAGACCGTGGACGCGCCGGCCTCGGCCGTCTCCTACGCCCGCAGGCTCGCCCAGCGCGACGTTCCGCTCTCAGCCTTGCTGCGCGCCTACCGGCTCGGCCATGCGCAGAGCCTGGACCTGGTCCTCGGCGAGGCGGTCCGACTGGGGCTGCCGGACCCGGCCGGCACCGTCATCACTCTCGTCAGCCTCACCTCGGCCTTTCTGGACCGGGTCTGCGACCAGATCGGTCGTGTCTACGAGGAGGAGCGCGAACGCTGGGTGGGCAGCCGCGGTATACCGCGCCAGTATTGGGTCAACCAGCTCCTCGACAACCCCCGGGTCGATCTGCGGCAGGCCGAGGCCGCCCTCGACTACCGGTTGTCCGGCAGCCATCTGGCCGTCGAGGGCTGGCTCCACGGCACGACGGCGACCACCGACCCCGCCGCCGTCTTCGACCGGGTGACCTCGCTGCTGTACACCGTCCTGCACGCACAGGGCCGCCCCCTGCTGGTCCACACGGACGAGGCAGACGCCCGGATCTGGCTCGCCGTCAGGCCCAGCTGCCCGGTGGACCCCGACACCGTCGCCGCCGAACTGGCCGACGCCGCACTACCGGTACGAATCGCCCTCGGCACCGTCCGCCCGGGCCTCGACGGCTTCCGCCGCAGCACCCGCGCCGCCGCCCGCGCCAAGGCCCTCGCCCTCTCCGCGGGGGCCGGCACCCCTGGAGTGGTGGCCTTCACCCGCGTCGCCCCCGTCGCTCTCCTGGTCGACGAGCCCCGCGAACTGGCCGACTTCGTCTTCGACACCCTCGGTGACCTCGCCGTTGACGACCACCGCCGCGAACTCCTCCGCGAGACACTCCGCGTCTTCCTCGCCACCCATCGCAGCTACGCCGCCACCGCGGACCAGCTGATGGTCCACCGCAACACCGTCCACTACCGCGTCCAACGCGCCGTCGACCACTACCACCTCGACCTCGACGCCAACGCCTTCGACCTCCACTTCGCTCTCACGATCTGCCGCTGGCACGGGTCGAAGGTCCTGCGCCGTAAGTGAAGATGACGGGCACGGGCCGCGACCACGGCGATCCACCAGGACATCCGGTCGGCGGCCAAGCGCCCTTCACCTGCTTCCTCCCAGGAGGCCCCGGTCGTGGGGCGTAGTGGGGAAGGCGTCCTTGGGGTGGATCCGCGCAGCGGCGGAGTTCTCTTCGTATAGGTTCTGACCTGCACCTTCCTGATATGGCCAGCCCAACTGTTCGATAGCGGGAGGGAGCTGGACCGCGGGTCGGCTGGTGCGCAGGCCCGGTACAGCTTCCGTGGTTCGTGGACCTGGCGGGCGGGATCGTGCTGACCCGTGGTGTGGTCGCGACCTGCCGTCCACCTCGACGAGCGTGCGTATCCACCGGGACGGCCTCGGCCACTGGTACGCCTCGTTCGTCGGGGAAGCGCCGGTTGAGCCGCTTCCCTGAACAGGCCGGGTGTGCCGCGAAGCTGCACAAGAAGGTCGCCCGGCAGCGTCAGGACACCGCCCACAAGGGGGCCAAGCGCGTGGTCTGTGACCATGACGCCCTCGCCGTGGAGGACTTCCGCCCGAAGTTCCTCGCGATGTCGACCATGGCCCGCACGGCAGCCGACGCTGCCATCGGCGCCGCGAAGACTGTCCTCACCTTGTCCATCCAACCACCATGGACTGCGCGCAGTGCGGAGCGAGAACCAAGCGCGCACTTCCTCTCTCGGAACGAACCTACACCTGCACCACATGCGGCGCCGTATCCCCCAGGGACAAGAACCCCGCCCGCGTGATGCTGGTCCGGGCTGTTCTGAACCCGGCTGGTGTTGAGGGCACAAGACCCGCTGAGGCGTGGCCCCAGCGGGCAGCCTGAGCCAGGAATCCCCTCCCTTCAGGGAGGGGAGCAGTCAACGCTCCAGTACGAGCAGTTGGGCCTCCTCCGGTGACCACCCGACCGTTACCTCGGTGTCGAGGTCGCCGGTCGCGCGCGAGCCCGTGCCGAGTTCGCGCATGACCACGTCCTGGCCGCCCACGTGCAGTCGGTGACGGATCGTGGCGCCGAGGCTGGTGGACGACAGCAGCCGGCCGGAGCCGCGGTTCTCGGTGCGGTCGGCCTCGACGAACCGCAGGTGCTCGGGGCGGACGGAGACCGCGTACGCGTCGCCCTTGGCCCCGCGGTCCCGTACCCGGCCGACTCCCCAGGCGCCGAGGTCGACGACGGCCTCGCCGTCCTTGCGTTCCAGCACCGTGCAGGGCAGCAGGTTGGTGTCGCCGAGGAAGTTGGCCACCCAGTCGGTTTGCGGATGCGCGTACACGTCCTCGGGGGCTCCCTCCTGCACGATCCTGCCGTCGCGCATGACCACGATCCGGTCGGACATGGACATGGCCTCGTCCTGGTCATGGGTGACGAACAGGACAGAGATGCCGAGCGACTGCTGCAGTGTCTTCACCTCGTCCTGCATCTGTTCACGCAGGCGCTTGTCCAGAGCGGCCATCGGTTCGTCCAGCAGCAGGGCAGCCGGGTTGAACACCAGGGCGCGGGCGAGGGCGACGCGCTGCTGCTGGCCGCCGGACATCTGCCGGGGACGACGGTCGCCGAGACCGGCCAGTCCGACGCGGGCGAGTGCCTCTTCCGCGCGCCTGCGCCGCTCGCCGCGCTGGACCCCTCGCATGCGCAACGGGAACTCGACGTTCTCGGCGGCGCTCATGTGCGGGAACAGGGCGTAACTCTGGAAGACGACACCGAGGTTGCGGTCCTTCGGGGGAAGCCGGTCCACGGGTTCGCCGTCGATCAGCACCGTGCCGGAGGTGAGTTCCTCGAAGCCGGCGACCATCATCATCGTCGTGGTCTTCCCGGAGCCGCTCGGCCCGAGCAGCGTCACGAACTCGCCGGGCTCGACCGACAGATCGAGATCGTCGACGGCGGCGACATTGCCGTACGTCTTGCGGACGCCCCGCAACTCGATGGCGCCACGGCGCTCTTCATGAGGGGTCGAGGCGGATGCCTGCCGTGTGGTCGTGGTCGTCATGGTTCACCTTGTCTGTTCGGGGGCGGTCAAGGGGAGCAGCCGTGCGACGGAGCGGCGGCGGATGGTGAAGCAGACCTGGACGAGCAGACCGAGCGTGGCGACGGTGACGAGCATCGCCGATGACACGGCGATCTTCGGGGTCAGGTTGTACTGGATGTCGGTGAACATCTTCACCGGCAGCGTCGTCGCGTCCGGGGACTGCAGGAACAGCGCGATGACCGTCTCGTCGACGGACACCGAGAAGGCGAAGAGGGCCCCCGCGACGAGCCCTGGCCGGATGACCGGGAGATAGACGAACCGCATGACGGAGAAGACTCCCGCGCCCAGGCTGCTCGCCGAGCGGACGAGCGCCGGATTCAGCCCGGCGAGGCTGGCCCGCACGGTGAGGAAGGCGTACGGCACCGCGATCACGGCATGGGCGAGGCCGATCGGCAGGACCGTCCCCACCATGTCCAGGGAGATGAAGAACTGGTAGAACGCCAGCGCCATCACCACGGCAGGCACGATCATCGGTGCGAGCAGCAGGCCCGTCACCGCCGCCTTCCCGGGAAACACACGCCCGTGCAGTGCCACGGCTGCTGTACCTCCGAGCAACACCGCGATCACCACCGCGACTCCGGCGGCCTGGAGACTCGCGGACAGGGCAGCCATCCATGCCTGGTCGCCGAAGAACCCGGTGACCGCGTCCGTGGACAACTGCTTGGGCGGGAAGGTGATGTAGCGGCTGCCGGTGAACGCGACCGGCAGCACGATCAGCGTCGGCACCACAAGGAAGACGAAGACCGGCACCGAGGCGATCAGCGAGGACACATGTCGAGGTCTAGTGAGCCTCATATTCGCCTCCTGCACGAAGGATCCGCTGGTACACGGCGACGAGTACGCTGACGACGACGGTCAGCAGCAGCGCGAGCGCCGACGCACCGGCGAAGTCGGTCAACTGGCGTGCGTAGAAGTCGATCTGATTGGCGATCATCATGTCGCCGGGGCCACCGAGCACGACGGGCGTGATGAAGAACCCCGTACTGATGATGAACACCAGCAGACCCGCGGCGGAGACCCCCGGCACTGTCAGGGGCAGGATGATCCGCCGGAAGACCGACACCTCGCCCGCCCCCAGTGACCGGGCGGCCAGTTCGAGCCGGTCGTCGATCGCGGCCAGGGCCGCGAAGATCGGGAAGACGGCGTACGGCAGCAGATAGTGCACCATGCCGACCACGACGGCGAAGCGGTTGTGGAGCAGGGCCAGCGGGGCGTCGGTGAGGCCGAGCCCCTGCAGTGCGGTGTTCACCAGGCCGTTGTCCTGCAGGAGCACCGCCCACGCGAAGTTCTTCACCAGGACGCCCGTCCAGAAGGGCAGCAGTACGAGAGCGAAGAGGACGACCCGCGCCAGTGGGCCGCGCCGCCAGATCACCACGGCCAGCAGGTAGCCGAGTACGACCGTGGCGAGTGTGGACAGTGCGCTGATCTCGAAGGTGTTGAGCAGCGACCGGGACACCAGCGGGTCCTTCAGCACGCGCTGGTAGGCGTGGTCGTGGGTGCTCGCCGCGACGAGTTTGCCGAGAGGCGTCAGGAAGAGTACGGCGTCGAAGGCTAGTGCGGGCGCCAGCAGCAGCAACCAGGTGCCGCGTGGGCGCCTGTGCCGCCGCCGGGCGTCGGTGCCCGCGGATGTGGAGGCCGCGGCAGGTGTCACGGTGGACGTCATCAGCTGCCCGCCTGCCACAGCTTGAAGCGCTGCTCTGTCGCCTTGAGGTTCTTGGCCCACCAGGCGTCGTCGCGGACCAGGATGGAGTCTGCCAGCTTGGGGCTGGTGGGCAGGGAGTCGGCGACCGAAGCAGGCAGCTTGGCGAGGGCCGGGGTGTTGGCCAGGGTGAGGTTCGTGGTCTGGATGAAGTCGGCGCCGGCTGCGGCGTCGTTGCTCATGAAGTCCAGGAGCCGGAAGGCCGCCTCCTTGTTCGTGGCGCCCTTGGGGACCACGAAGTAGTCGCCTGCGACGACACTGTTCCTGGCGGTGAAGTTCAGCCTTGCCCCGTCCTTGCGGGCGGCGCTGATCCGGTTGTTGAAGCTGGTCGAGAGCGCGACCTCACCCGAGGTCAGTTGCTGGATCGGCTCCTGGTTGGCGGTGTGGTAAATCAGCTTGTCGCGCCCGGGGTGCTGGGCCAGGTACTTCAGAGCGGCATCGACGTCGAGTGGATAGATCTTGTCGAAGGGGACGCCCGCGGCGAGCCGTGCCGCCTCCAGGATCGAGCTGTCGGACAACTGCGCGTAGACGGAACGCTTGCCCTTGTAGCGCCCCTGGTCCAGGAACTGCTCCCAGTCCTTGGGTGCCTGCGCGTCGGGAATGTGCCTCTGGTCCCAGGCCATCACGAACAGGAAACTCAGATACTTGATGCCGTAGTCGGCCTTCGCGTAGGACGGCAGCCCCCTGTCGCTGATGACGTCGTAGTCGAGCTTCTCCAACAGCCCCTCGTCGACGGCCTGGAGGTACTCCGGTGCGGTCAGTTCCACCAGGTCCCACTGGACATCGCCGGACTGCACCTGGGCCTTGAGGCCGGCGAGGCTGGTGTTGGCCAGCAGCGACGCGCGCACACCCGTCTTCTTCTCGAACGGCTTGAGCAGGGTCTTCGTCAGCTGGTCGTTGTACGAGCCGCCGTACGAGGTGACGGTCACCGTGGTGTTCGGCTTGGCCGAAGGGGTGGACTTGGTGCTGCACGCGGTGAGCAGGCTCCCCGCGAGGGGTGCCGCCAGCGCGGAGGCTCCAGCCGCCCGCAGGATCGACCGGCGGCTCGTGCTTCTGTGTGACTGCTCGTTCATGGTGGGCATGCCTTTCCGGCAATGAAGGGGCAGGGCAGGGATCAGCCCCAGAGGGGAAAGAGGGAATTCTTCGAACTGCCATCTGTGCCATGGGTGAGCAGGCCGGAGTGTGGCCTGCGGCTTATAGCCGTCGTCAATCGCACATGACATTCCGGAACTCGTTCACGTCCGCCGCCACGATCAGGCGACCTGCGGAAGGGGAACGAGCCGGTACACGCGGTCTGTGCCAGCCCGGCGACCGCGTGGCGCAACAGTAGGGACATGTCCTCTGCACGTCAACGCCCGCAGGCGGTGTGCAAACCATCCATTGAGGTGGCGTGATCATGGATGAATCCGCCACTTCTTGGCTGGTCGGGTGACGGATAGCGTCGTTGTCACCCCTTCAGCGGCGTCCGGGTCGAGCCCTTCGGCCGGGCACGACCGGAGCGCACTCGCACGGCGTCCCCCCACCCCCTGGGGCGCCGCGTCACCGCCATTGTCCAGCCAGCCCGGACACAGATCTGCCGACAGCAGCTTTCCCCCTGATCGCCGATGCCCTGCCACGATTCCCGAGCCACGAGGAGCACAGAACGTCGTGAACGAAATCCATGTGCTGCGCAATTACATCGACGGTGCATTCGTAGACGCGGAGGACGGTCGTACACTGCCGGTACTCGACCCCACCACCGGTGAGGTCTACGCGAGCTCACCGCTCTCGGGGCCGGCGGACGTGGACGCGGCAATGGCAGCCGCGGCGGCAGCCTTCGCCGTGTGGCGCGACTCCACCCCCGGTATCCGGCAGCAGCTGCTCCTGAAAATCGCGGACGCCGTCGAGGCACGTGCTGAGGAGCTGGTCGAGACGGAGTGCCGGGACACCGGCAAGCCCCGCGCCGTGACCAGGACCGAAGAGATCGTTCCCATGGTCGACCAGCTGCGCTTCTTCGCGGGCGCGGCGCGCCTTCTGGAGGGCAAGGCGGCGGGGGAGTACGCGCAGGGCCTCACCTCCATCATCCGGCGCGAGCCCATCGGTGTGTGCGCACAGGTCGCGCCCTGGAACTACCCCATGATGACGGCGGTGTGGAAGTTCGCACCGGCGATCGCCGCGGGGAACACCGTGGTTCTCAAGCCGTCGGACACCACCCCCGCGTCAACGGTGCTGCTCGCACGGATCGTGGGCGAGGTACTGAAGGAGCTGGATCTGCCGGTCGGTGTACTCAATGTCGTGTGCGGCGACCGGAACACCGGGCAACTGATGGTCGAGCACGCGGTGCCAGCTCTGGCCGCGATAACCGGCTCGGTCCGTGCCGGCATCCAGGTCGCCCAGAGCGCTGCCAAGGACGTCAAGCGGGTCCACCTGGAACTCGGCGGCAAGGCACCCGTGGTCGTCTTCGACGACGCGGACATCGTGCGGGCCGTCGAGGGCATCACGACCGCGGGCTTCTTCAACGCCGGGCAGGACTGCACGGCCGCCACTCGCGTCCTCGTGCACGAGGCCGTCCACGACGAGTTCGTCGCCCAGTTGGCCAAGGCCGCCGCCGACGTCAAGACCGGTGGCGTCGATGAGGAGGGCGTGCTCTTCGGCCCGCTCAACAATGCGAACCAGCTCGCACAGGTGGGCGGCTTCGTCGACCGGCTCCCCTCGCACGCCACTGTCGAGGCAGGCGGTCATCGCATCGGTGACAGCGGCTACTTCTATGCCCCCACCGTCGTCTCTGGCCTCAAGCAGGACGACGAGATCATCCAGAACGAGGTCTTCGGCCCGGTCATCACCGTCCAGTCCTTCGCCGACGAGAATCAGGCCGTGGAGTGGGCCAACGGCGTCGACTACGCTCTCGCGTCCTCGGTCTGGACAAAGGACCACGCCCGCGCGATGCGGATGTCGAAGCGCCTCGACTTCGGCTGCGTATGGATCAATACCCACATGGTCCTCGTCGCGGAGATGCCGCACGGCGGATACAAGAAGTCCGGCTACGGCAAGGACCTTTCGGCTTACGGCTTCGAGGACTACACCCGCATCAAGCACGTCATGACGTCGCTGTGATCGGGGAGGTCCGCGCCTCGAAGGGGCGCCTGACGGTGTCCTGAACAGGCGCCCTGTCGGGGGTGCTCAGAAGAAGTCGGGCCTCTTCGGCGAGTACGACACCAGCAGGTTCCGCGTCTGCTGGTGGTACAGGACTCACGCGCGACTTCATGCGCGTGTTCGCCGAGGAGACCTGGGGGATCCACAGGAGAAGGTCATCGGCTCGGCACCCGTGTACTCCTACGCCGACGGGAAGATCGTCCACTCCAAACACTCCTTGGCAGCCTGGACCTGGGCTCGGGCAAGCCCGAGCACATCTTCGCCCAGACCGGAAGGCTCCATACGAGTTGGGTGCTCGCTCAGCGGCGGCCCTCCGCCCGGTGAGTCGATGTTGTGCCAGTCCGGGTGGAGGTGGATCGACCCGAGGACGTCCAGGCCGTCCGCCTCGGCGCCCCGCAGGATGCGCAGCAAGTCGGTGGAATCGCACCAGTACCCCCGATGTGGGTTCTCGTAAGCCGTTCCGAAGCAGGGCACGATGCATTCCGCGAACTCTCCCAGGGCCGCGCTGTCGGTGGCCCGCACGTTGCGGCCGAACTCGACGCGCTCGACGCGGGCTGTGCCACCGTGCATACGGCCGACCAGCACGCCGAAGCACGGGTAGGGGCAGCCTGGCCTGATCCCTTCGTAGACACCGAGTGCGGCGTCGAGGAACGTGGAGCAGGCGGTGCGCTCCAGGAAGACCTGCATGCTCTCCGGGCATGTGCCGGGACTCCTGCGGTTCGCCACGATCAGCGCTCCGTTCGCAGGACGGGGAGGGACGTGAACCCGCGCAGCCGCCCGTACCTCTGGGCCGGAGGCTGTGCCTGCGCGAGGTCGGGGAGCCGCTGCCGAAGCCGCTGCAACAGCATCGCGATCTCGAGGTGCACAAGTTCGGCGCCGAGGCAGTAGTGGGCGCCTCCACCGAAGCTCAGATGACGTGGCCCGCCGCGTTGCGGCAGGAACTCGTCCGGCCGGGAGTACACAGCGGGATCCCGGTTGGCGGCGCCCAGCACCGGCCAGACCCGAGCGCCCGCCGGTATCGTCACGCCGCCGATGACCACCGTCCTGACGGGAATGCGCGGGGCGGGGGTGAACTGCACCGGTGCGTCGTAGCGGAGCAGCTCGTCGACGAACATCCGGGCACGGCCAGGGGCGTCCAAGAAGACCGCACGCTCGGGGTGCCGGATCATCAGGACGATTCCGGTCTCGATTCCCGCAGCGATCTGCGGGAATCCGGCGACGGTGAGGCCCGTGAGAATGCTGACCAGTTCGTCGTGCGGCAGGGCCTCGGGACGGGCGGTGTGCGCACGGATGAGTTCAAACGTCAGATCGTCGCCGGGCTCACGGTGCCTGCGGGCCACTTCCATGTGGAGGTAGTCGGTGAGCCGTCGCATCGCCGCCGCGCCGTCGTCTTCCTCTCCGGGCAGTGGCCCCGAGGTCGGAAAGATGTCGGCGACGAGCGTCGAGACCAGCTCTCGGTCGGTCCGGGGCAGTCCCAGGAGGTGCATGATCGTGTCGCGTGGGAAAGCCTCGGCGACAGGGGTCATGTCGGCGACGCCGCCGTGGCGTAGCGCTTCGACCACGGGTTCGAGCAGGTGGTCGCAGAGTTTGCTGAGCCACGGCTGCCGACGTCGTACGTGCTCGGCGAACCGCCGGGCCACTGCCGCACGCATTCTCGTGTGCCGGGGAGGATTCTGCGAGCTCATGACGCGGGACAGCACCGGCGCGGCATGTCCGCTCGTCCTCGTGGACGGCCGTTGAGCACCCGGCGCGAGGAAGAGCTCGCGTTCGGTCAGTACGCGCCAGCAGTCCGGGTGACGCGTCAGGAGATAGGTGCCGCTCCGGCACTGGTACACCGGTTCAGTCTCACGCAGTCGTTCGTAGACGGGGTACGGGTCTCCGGCGTGCACATCCGCGAGAACATCGATGGAGCCTCTGATTCCCATGGCATCAACCCCTCGGGGCGATGAACGAGGCCTCGTGTCAGCCCATCCCCATTGACCACTCCGAACGGGTGGCGTGCGACTCGGCGCACGATCGGATTACTCCAAATGGGTGATGCGCCGCCCTCCGTCACCGCGCTGAGCAGGGATTCCGTGATTTCGGCAGCAAACTAATCACCCTGACGAAAACGGAGGCCGACGAGCGCAGTGTGGCGCCGAGGCGGGCTGGGTTCGGCAGCCAACGCATGAGCCCTTCACGCGGCAACGTGGCCCGGACACCGGCCGAGAGGGCGGCTGTGGCACATCGGCGACGGGGCAGGCGCAGACTTCACGTACTGGAGCACAACCCGACCGAGGCGCACTTCGGACCGCTGCGGCAGTTCACCCTTGCCAACTCGGACCATCCGAACCACACGGCCCAGACCCGCGCGCTGCATGCCTACCTGACCCTATGAGGGCCGGGCCTCCTCCGTGCTCAGCCCGGTGGATTCTGTTTCCGGGGCCATACGAGCTCGGGAAGGAGGCCCGGGATGTCTGTCTACGTTGGGATCGACGTGGATCGCAAGAGGTCGCAGATCGCCATCGCCGACCAAGGCGATGGGATTTGCGTGAACAGGAACGTGCCCAACGGGCGGGTGTCGGCTTTGGGGGTGATCGGGGATCCGCCCATGGACACCCCGGTAGCGTTCGAGGCCGCCTTCGGCTGGTGCCGGCTGGTCGAACTGCTTCAGGAGCATGGTTTCGAGCCGCCCTGGTGCATCTGCTGCAGTGCAAAGCCATCGCCTCGGCCCGGCTGAAGAACGACAAGGTCGATGCGGCCATCCTGGGGTCATGTCCCCTGTGGTGGTGTAGCTGTCGGTGGGCCGCCCCTTCAGGAAGACGACTGACGAAAGGCGCTCGCCCTGCGGCGATGGCACCCTGGGGGTTTCGCTGAAGAGCACGCGCCAATTCGGTGGCCCGGTGATGTCGATCAAGAAGTTCCAAGTCACCTTCGACTGCGCAGAACCTCAGCGCCTCGCCCGTTCCTGGTGCGAGGTGTTGGGGTACGTCGTACCGCCGCCACCCGAGGGGTTTGCCACGTGGGACGACTTCAAAGCGCTCGCAGCCACCTGAGCAGCAGGACGCATGGTTTGCCTGCGAGGGGAAGGCCGCCAAGAACCGGCTGCATCTTGATGTGCGGGTCGGCACCGGACTCGTGGGTGAAGAGCGCCTCGCCGCACTTGAGGCCGAGTGCGCACGCCTGGTCCCGCTCGGGGCGGTACACGTGCGAACGCTGTATGACGGCAATGATTCGTGCATCCCGATGCTGGACATCGAGGGCAACGAGTTCTGCATCGACTGAGGGGTCGCGAACGTCCCCTCCTTCCGTCATGCCCCGCAGAGCGGTGTAGTGGCGCGGCAGCGCCTGATGCCCCCGCTGTTCAGCGGCTTGGTGCCCGCGGGCCATGAGAGGGGGGTTCCTCATGGCGCAGACACCCGCGCGTTCGCCGAATGCGCGCAGTTGGGTCGAGGCCATACTTCGCGCAGTGCGGACAGCACCGCCCCCAGGTGCGTACGTTGTTGAGGTTGGGGGAGACGACGTTGCCGCAGCCGTTGCACAGTGAAGTCCAGGGTGTACTGACGTTCCGGTACGGTTCGAGCGGGGTGAAGCCGGCTGCCTTCATGTCGGCCACGGCCTGCTGCGGGTCGCCGGGTCCGCGACGGGTGCAAAACCGGCACCGTCCACCGCGGCTTGTGGTGTTGTCGTAGCGCGGGGCCACCAGGTGGCCGGCGGCGGCGCACTTCGACAGCCACGGCTTTCCGGTGCCGGGGAACGGTAGGACGGTAGTGAAGCCGTGCTCGAGCATCGCGGCCGCGGCCGCCTCGGGGTCGACGGGGGAGTTGGGCGCGCAGTATTTGCAGGCACCCTGCCCGTTCATCACGTTATTCCAGTTCGGATAGATGATCTTGCCGCAGCCCTCGTTCAGGCACCGGCACTTCCACCGTGCCCGTGCGCCACCGGGATAGGGCTCAAGAGGCTCAGCATTGCCCAGCCGTCTCATGTCGGCCACTGCCACATCGTTCGTCACCGTTGCCACGGCCTTCTCCCTCCGGAAAGGGGAGCGGCAGTCTTCCACCCGCCACTGACACTCCGTCATTCACCAGCGGCTGCGTCCCGGTGCGTTGAATGAAATGGCACGGCCGCCTACGGACCGCTCCACGAAGATGGTGTCCCGCGAAGTGGTGTAGCTGGTCGAGGGGTGATGGATGCGCGGATTTCTGCCGTGTGAGGGGGCCCGATCATGGTTTGTGGCTTGTTGTGCTGATCTGCCTGGCCCAGCGGCACCCGCCTCGCCCGCTCGCAGGCGCTGAGCACGTACTTCCTGTTCCTGGAGCTGCGGCACAAGGTCGAGATCCATCGGATGACCGGGCGGGGCGTCGAGTGCCCGATCGACGAGATGAACCGCCCGCGCGGCTCCAAGGGCGCCCGGATGCGGATCCCGCGGACGGCGCCGGAGGTCGGCCGGCTGTTCACCGGCTGGGGCGGCGAGCTGGCGACCTGCCGCGAGTTCGCCCCGACCGCGAGGAACTACGAGGAACTACATCGTCTCGAGCGACGGCGCTTGGACGAGCGGATGGTTGCTGACCTGTGCGGATGCTGTGATGCACGGGTGCCGCGTAGGGCTGATCGCACCGCTGTTGACCGTGGTCGTCCGTTCTTACCGGGTTCCTTGCAGAAAGCCCCGGCGTTCACGCCGGGGATGAATGCATCTCAAGACTGCTCTGACGTGCACCTTAGATCGGACGTTGCTGCTGCTCGATGTACTGGCGGACGATCGCCAACGGCGCCCCGCCGCACGACGCGGAGAAGTAGGAGGGTGACCACAGGTGCCCGTGCATGATGGCGCGGTTGATCCGGCCGGTGAACTCCTGTCGTATCCGGCGGGCGGAGACGCCCTTGAGGCTGTTGACCAGCTTGGAGACGGCGACCTTCGGCGGGTAATGCACCAGAAGGTGGACGTGATCGCGTTCGCCATTGAACTCCTTCAGCTCCGCTTCGAAGTCCTCGCACACCTTGCGCATGATCTCTTCGCAGCGCGTCAGCATCTCGTCGTTGAACACTCCACGCCGGTACTTCGTCACAAAGACCAAGTGCACGTGCATCGCCGAAACCACATGCCTACCAAGCCTGTAATCGTTTCGCCCATCCATGAGACCAATCGTAGTAGGATCCTGGTCATGCAGCTCCGCTACAACTACCGGGCCTACCCGGACGCCTCCCAGCGCCGTGCGCTGGCCCAGGCGTTCGGATGCGCCCGCGTGGTGTGGAACGACTGCCTGCGCGACCGCAAGGAAGCGCACGCGGCGGGGCTGCCATACGTGAAGTCAGCAGATCTGTCCCGACTTCGCATCACACAGGCCAAGCGCACCGAGGAACGCGCCTGGCTCGCCGACGTGTCAGCGGTCGTCCTGCAACAATCCCTCCGGGACCTCGACACCGCCTACAAGAACTTCTTCGACAGCCTCAAGAGCAAGCGGCCGGGCCGCAAGGTCGGGCCGCCCCGCTACAAGTCGAAGAAGGACACGAGGCAATCGATCCGCCTCAACACCAACGCCTTCTGCCTCCAGGACAACGGCACCGTGCACGTGGCCAAGGTCGGTACTCTCAAGGTCAAGTGGTCCCGTCGGCTTCCGGCCGCACCCACGTCCCTCACCGTCACCAAAGACAACTCTGGCCGGTACTTCCTCAGCTTCGTCGTGGACACCGAACCGGACATCCTCCCCGAAGCGGAGACCGAAGCCGGTATCGACCTCGGCCTGTCCGCCTTCGCCGTCCTGTCCAACGGCAGCAAGATCGACAGCCCGCGCTTCCTGCGCCGGGCCGAGAAGAAGCTCAAGCGCCTTCAGCGGGAGCTGTCCCGCAAGGCCAAGGGATCGAAGAACCGGGCCAAGGCCCGCATCAAAGTCGCACGCCAGCACGCCAAAGTGGCGGACCGGCGCCGGGACTGGCACCACAAGGCATCCACACAGATCATTCGCGACAACCAAGCGGTGTACGTGGAAGACCTAGCGGTGTCCGGCCTCGGCCGCACCCGGCTCGCCAAGTCCGTGCACGACGCAGGATGGTCCGCATTCGTCGGCATGCTGCAGTACAAGGCGGTCAAGCACGGCCGCACCTTCGCCAAGGTGGACCGGGCCTTCCCGTCCTCTCAGGTCTGCTCGGCCTGCGGATTCCGCGACGGCCCCAAGCCCCTGCACGTCCGGCAGTGGACCTGCGGCGAGTGCCACACCGTGCACGACCGTGACCACAACGCAGCACGCAACGTCCTGTTCGAAGGACGCCGAATCGTCGCCACCGGACGGGTGGAGACGCTAAACGCCTGTGGAGCGCCGGTAAGACGGGCACACGTGCCCGCACAGCGCGGTGAAGCAGGAAGCCCCCGGAACGGTCAGACGACCCAGGCCGGAATCCCTGGACTTTAGGCCAGGGAGTACGTCAATGGACTCGACCGCCGAAGGCCACTGCGCCTTCTCGGCCCTTGGCCTGGTTCTCCGTGACGTACGGCCGCAGTTCGGCCTCGTATGCGGCGAACGCGGTCGCGTGGTCGCCGCCCGCCTTCGCCAGTTGCCGAGCCAGTACGCGTGCGCCGATCAGTGCCTGTGAGGTACCCATGCCGCTGGTGGGCGCGGCGCAGTACCCCGCGTCTCCGACCAGCGCTACGCGGCCGTGCGACCAGCGGTCCAGGTGGACCTGGCATGAAGAGGAGAAGTAGAAGTCGTCCGCCGCCGACATCGCCTCCAGTAGCCGAAGCGCCTCCCAGCCGTGCCCGGCGAACGCCGCCCGCACGGCCTGCTCCTGCTCGCTTCGCTCGAGCCGGTCCAGGGCGGGCGAGTCGGTGGCGAAGGAGAGGCTCACCGCCATCCGGTCCGCGTCGCCCGCGCTGAACATGTAGATGGCGGTGCCCTTCCCTTGCTGCAGCACCCCGCTGTGGTCCAGGCCGAGGAAGTTGGCCGCTGTGAACCCGGCGCCGGACAGTCCCAGGTGCCGCAGTACGCCGGAGTGCGGACCGAACGTGAGCTGCCGCACCTTCGAGTACAGCCCGTCCGCCCCGAGGACCAGGTCGAACTGACGGGGCGCGCCGCGTTCGAACTCGACCGCGACGTCGGACTCGTGCTGGGTGAGCGTGGTGATCGAGTCGTCGAACACGTACTCCGTGTAGTCCGCGGTGATGCGGTGCAGGATCCGGGTCAGGTCCCGCTTCGAGACTTCCAGTTCGCCCGCGAACGCTTCTGCGGGCAGCTGCCCGGCCTCGGCGCCTGCCGCGTCCAGGAGGGCGGTACCGCGCATCTGGGTGTCGTGCCCGCGCACCTCGTCGAGGATGCCCATCTCGTCGAGTACGTCGAACGCGGCGCCGCGGAAGTCCACCGCGTACCCGCTGTCACGGAGGGTCGGTGCGCGTTCGACCACGGTTACGTCGTACCCGTCGCGGTGCAGTAAGTGGGCGAGGGCCGGTCCGGCGACGCTCGCGCCCGAGATCAGAACCTTGGTGTTGGTCATGAGCATGAACGTAACAGGCTTGACCAAATGGTCAAGCCGTACGGATGAACCAATTGGTCAAATCTCCGCTATGCTGCGGGCATGGGAAACCGGGAAGATCTGCTGGCCGGCGCCAAGCAGTGCCTGATCGAACGCGGCTGGGCCCGCACCACCGTGCGGGACATCGCCGCGGCCGCCGGGGTCAGTCACGCCGCCATCGGTTACCACTTCGGTTCCCGGGACGCGCTGCTCACGCAGGCGCTGGTGGAAGCCGTGGACGAGCTCGACGAGGAACTGACCCGCCATGCCCCGGCAGGAAGCGCGGAGGAGCGCTGGCAGGCGCTGATCGACAGCTTCACGACGCATCGGGCGTTGTGGGTGGCCCAACTGGAGGCCGTGGTGCAGGCCGAACGGTCGGCGGCGGTGCGCGAACACCTCGCCGAAGGCCAGCGCAGGGCGCGGGAGGGGCTCGGCGGCTCGGTGCCGCTCGCTCTGCTTGGCGGCTTGATGCTGCAGTGGCTGGTGGATCCCGATCACGCACCGTCGGGCGCTGAGGTGATCGCCGAACTGCGCTCGCCCCCGGCATCGTTGACGACGGATCGGTGACAGGACTGCCGGAAGGCGACGGGCCTCGAAGCGAGAACGAACCCAGGCGGGCGGCGGCTTGACCTCCTGACCCGCGTCCTTTCCCGGGGGCATTCATCGCCCGCTGCCGCAGTACCCGCCCCGGCGAGAAATGCCGAACCCCGACCGACAAGTCCCGGCAGGGCCGCCAACATGTTCAGAGCCCGGAACAACACCGAGTCCAGGCCGCGTTCCACCTTGCCCCGGGACCCCACGCACCCGACCCGCACGACGTCGAGCAGCGGTTACTGCGCGGCGCCGACGTTGGGCCTGGGTACATCGCGGGCCTTGATCGGCGCCCACGTCCTGCTCTCAGCTTGGGAAGCTGATGCCCCAGGTCGCGCTGCGGGTGAGTGGGGCGTGCGGGCTCGACCTCATGCTCGTCGACGTCGACGTCGGCAACCGACGGCTGACCATCGCTGACCGCGTCCGGCCGCTCGACGACCTCAGACTGAAGCTGCTGCTGGACGGCTGGAGCACCGACGCACCCGCTGGCCGAACACCGCGAACCTCCACCTGCTGATCAACAACCAGACCACGAACAAGACCACCCGGGCCGTCGGCAACCACTGGATCAGCGCCGCGATGCGCGGCCAGACCGCGACGCGGGAGAGGCTCCGTGTCGACCGCCAACTCGAAGAGGCCGTCGCCCCAAGGCCCTGACCCGCTCCACCTTGCAGAGGTGTTCGGACCCGCGACTTCGGCCTCGCCGCATCCCCGGACGCCGACCGCGCGTCCACATCCTGTGGATCTCGTCAGGGAGTTCCACGACCAGCTGCGCGGACAGCCTGGCCCCTCGCTCTGACCGAGGGCGTGCCACACACGTGACAGGACCACCCACCTCCAGGAGCGTCACGAGATCGGTCATCACGCGGTTGCCCCCACGGCGACCGGGAAGGCCGCCGGGGTCACGGAGGCGGCACGGTACGCGATGCCGTGGCGCTGCTGCCTGTTGAATTTTCCGCCCCCCCCACGACCAACGTCGCCGGTCACACGACTCGCCTCCGAGGAGACGACGGAGCCGGGCCGGCAACTGTGGTCGGCGTGCCTGCCGTACTTGTCTCGCCAGTTTCGTCGAAGGCTCGGCCGCGCCGCGCAAGCTGCTGGGTCTCATACCGCCCCTCAACGGTGGCCTCCACGTCGAATGAGTGGGCGACTGCCGTTGGGTGGCCGATCAGCTCAAGCGCTCGGCTGGGCAATGGCTGTTGCGACGCCTCCACGGTTTCGAACAGCAGGACGGCTCCCCACCGGTTGGTTTCCGTATCGGAGAGCCACATCTTGAAACGGAGTCCTGGCACTTCGGAAAACGCCGCTACAGACTCCTCGCGCAGGTACGTGCGCATGGACTCGATGGTCTGGTCAGAAGCAGACAGGTCCCACCAGACGATGACAGCGTGCACAGCGGTTTTCCCTTCTCCTGGGGAAGCGTGGTTGCAAAGGCGGCCATGGATGGCCGGGGGCAGGCGGTGTCTCTTCGATCACCGGATCGCTGTTCTGGTCATGGCCGGCAGGGGGTCTGACGGGCGCTGACCTATCGCCCGAACAGCCCCGTTTTCATCAGCGGCTGTGCCGCGCGGGCGGTTGACCATGCGCTGGCTGTTCCGGCGGAAGAATCTCCGACATCCGCAGGGCAACGATCAGAACGACGACCATTGCCCGCTGATATTCGGCGAGCAGAGTCGGGCTGCCCCTGAGGGCCCGTCGCTTCCGATGGCCCCTCTCGGACTTCTTGCCCAATTGAGGGTGGCGGTGCCTACAGCACGCGCAAGGCCTGGTCGACATCACGTTCGCGTCTGGCCAGCGCATACAACACGGCCTGATCGCCATGCCGGTCGCGGGCAGCTGCGACAAGCACGTCAACCGCGATGGCGAGTGCGGCTTCGGGCGCCTGGCGACGAGCACCCACGCTCAAGGCCAAGTCATCGAGGTGAACTGCCAGTTCGACACAGCGGGTCTGGAGGTAGCCGTCGAGCAGCATTTCCTCTCCTGGTCGGTGGAGGATGGCCACTCGTCGATCGGCTGGCTCCTTGTCCAACCGCTGCGCCAGCCGTTGCCACGCCGCCTGTGCCTGCTCAGCCACGACAGTGGAGCCGGCTGTGGCTGTTTCCTCGCTTCGTGCACGCACGCCGACGTTGAGCGCGGAGTCGGGCACGGACGTGTCGACGAGCCTGGCGTAGTAGCGCACCGGTGACACCGGTTCCGCGCCGCCCACCTGGCCATCGAGGAACCACTCGACCTGCAGAACGCTGCGCGCAAGGTGACCAGCCAGTCCGCCCACTGACATCCCCGGCAGCACGGACTCTTTCTCCCAACAGCGCGCCACTTCTTCCCTCGTCAGAAGCTGCACAGCCTGTTCGGCAGCCAGTAGGTACGCTTTCCGTATCTCCGTAGTCATGTCAGGCATCTTGCCCGCACGAAGATCACGGCAGTCAAGGGTATCCGCATAGTGGGCAGCCGGGCGGCGAGCGCCTGGCGAGGCGCGACATCCTCGCCCATCGACGTCACGCAGCCCGATGGCACACCTTGGCCGCCGCCGTCATGCGCCCCCGTCATCGTCCTCACCGCCGCCAGCGCACTGCTGCTCCTGCTCGCGCTGTCCTTTCGCGACGTGGCCTTCGGCTTCAGCGACGAACGAGCCCTCCCCGCCAACTCACCTGCGGCCAGGGCGATGCACGTGGCTGCGGCGGCGGCCGGAGTCGCGGGAACGAGCAGCACGCCGGTCGCGACGGAGCTGCCGCGGCGAGCGTGATCATCCTTCGTGTGTTCATAGTCCTTACCTGTCATGTGCAGGTCGTGGGGAGTCGGACCCGCCCAGTGTGGCGAAGCCCGGTCTGAGCGGCAATGATTCCAACACTCCCTTGCAAATGGTCAGTTGAGGCCGCATTGGGTGGCCGGGGCGGCAACTCCGGCTTGTGCGCAGTCTCCCGGCCGTCGGGTGGCCAGGCACTCGAACCAGGCGCGCCCCGGAAGTTGCCGCTGCCTGAACGATGGCGCGAACGCCTCACTGATGGGCGGCGCATCGTCGGCTTAACCGAGACATTAAGACCGTGTCCTACGTGGTGAGGCGGACGAGTCGTTTGTAGCAGCACAGGGCGGCGGCCAGGCCGAGAAAGGCCAGGTAGTTGCGGGGATTGCGCTCGTAGCGGGGGCTGAGTCTGCGGTAGCCGGACAGCCACGACATCGTGCGCTCGATCACCCACCTGCGGCGGCCCAATCGTTCGCTGGACTCGATGCCTTTGCGGGCGATCCGGACTCCAATGCGCTTGCCGCGTAACCATTTTCGCAGGTCCGGGCGATCATAGGCTTTGTCGGCATGTAGGCGCTGGGGCTTGAAGTAGCGGCCGCGGTCCGGGTCGTGTCTCGTTTGGTGACCCGTCACCATGGGCTTCAGCCCTTCGCTGTCGTGGGTGTTGCCGGCCGAGACGCCGACGAGGAGGGGCAGTCCGTTCGCGTCCGACAGGACGTGCATCTTGGAGCCCGGCCTGCCCCGGTCCACGGGGCTCGGACCTGTGAGTTCGCCCCCTTTTTCGCCCTGACGTGGGCGGTGTCGAGGACGACGCGGGTGACGTCGATGAGGCCGGCGTCGTCCAGTCTGTGCAGGACGGCCTCGTCCAGGCGGCCCCAGACGCCGGCTCTGGACCAGATCAGGAACCGCCGGTGGGCAGTCGACTTCGAAATGCCGAAGCAAGGTGGTAGTGCCCGCCAGGCACAGCCGCTGACCAGCACGTAGATGATCGCCGCGAACAACGTTTCATCAGGCGTGTCCTGCGTCCCACCGCCCTGCGGACGCACCCTCGACGGGGGGATCAGCGGCTCTGCAATCTCCCACAGCCCGTCCGGAACAATCCAACTCCACGTACCCCGCCCCATACACAGCCCGACGTCCGCCTCACCACGTAGGACACGGTCTAAAGCGGCTCCAGTTGACCGCCCTGACCCGACGGCTACGGATTGGGTGAGAGCTACTGAGGGAAGGCTCCTACGGCGTCCCTTGCCATCGGAGGTAGGGGGAACTGTGGGGGCTACTGGAGGGCTGTACCGGTCATGGCTGCGTTTGGTGGCCATGGCGGCCGTCAGCGCGGTGATCGGACTGCTTGCTGCGGTGTGGGGGTCGGAGGCATGGGCGGGGGTGCTGGGGGCCGCGGTCGCGGCCGTGGTGAGCGCCGTTGCGGTCGGCGTGCAGACGGAGAGGCAGCGGCAGGCCGAGGCGGCTCGCCGTCGGCCCCGTGCCTTGGAGATCCCCTCGCCGGGAGGCCGATTTCCGCTGGTGCGGGACATGCATGATCCGGTCGCGGTGGGAGTGCACCCAGCCGAGACCGTTGAGCAGGGCGGCGCGATCGACCGGGTCCCGGCCTACGTCACGCGTGACATGGAGCCGCAGCTGCACGCCGTCCTACGGCGCGGCGGCTTCGTCCTGTTGGTCGGCGAATTCACCGCGGGCAAAACGCGAGCCGCCTTCGAGGCGATCCAGCTCCTGCACCCTGATTATCACTTCGTGGCTCCCTCCATGCGTGAGGCCGTGGAAGTGCTGCTGAACGACTGGGGAGCAGTCGACCGCTGCGTAGTGTGGCTGGACGATCTGGAACGCTTCCTGGGGCCGGGAGGACTGACCACCTCCACCCTGCACCGTCTGCTACTTCCGGGCCGGCAGGTGCTGGTCTTGGCTACCATGCGCAGCCACGAGTACGACCGCTACCGGGACCGTGCGGAGACCGAGACTTCCGGGGCTGCGCAAGAAGTCTGGCGCCAGGGTAGGGCCGTACTGCGACAAGCCCAAGTGGTCCACGTCGAAAGGCGCTGGACGCATACCGAACGCGAGCGGGCCCGGGCTGTGATGGCCGATCCCCGGCTGGTCCGCGCGTTGGCCGGCGATGAGCGTTTCGGGGTAGCCGAACTGCTGGCGGCCGGCCCGGAACTAGTCGAAGCCTGGCAGCACGCCTGGATCCCAGGACACCACCCGCGCGGGGCGGCACTGGTTGCAACGGCTGTCGACGCCCGCCGCGCCGGCTACCACCGTCTTTTGCCCGCGGAGATTCTCCAGCAACTCCACGAGGGCTACCTTGTTCGCCGCGGTGGAGTGGAATTGCGTCCCGAGTCGTTCTCGGAGGCGCTGAACTGGGCTCTGACCCCCACCGTCCCTGCGGGCGCGAACAGCCTCTTGCTCGGCGACGTCGAACACGGGTACCTGGCTTTCGACTACTTGATCGACGTTTCCGCGCAGGAGGCCATACCCGAAGCAGTCTGGGTGGCAGTCATGGAACTTGCCCCGCTCCATGAGGCCTACACGATTGCCTACAACGCGGTAATAGCGGGCCAATTCGCACTCGCCATCCCTGCAATGCGGCGTGCGGCACAAGCAGGTATCGGCGAAGCCGAGGCGATCTTGTGGGAATTGGATGCGCCCATGCGTCCCGCAGAGGAAGGGCTGACCGTCGCACGGCAGAGGATGCAGGCCCTTAGGCAAGAGTTCGGTACTGACCATGAGGAGGTTCTGATAGCTGAAAGCATGGTTGCCTTCTTCACCATGCGCTGCGGTCGCTACTCCGAGGCCCGCCGCCTCTACGAACAACTGGTGAACAGGGCAGCCGCGGCACTGGGACACAACCATCGTCTCGTTTTGGGCATGGAATTCGGAATTGCCACCAGCGCGTTTGCAGCAGGAGCTCACGACGAGGGCCTGCCCCTCCTCGAAGCCGCAGTACGAAAGAGCGCCAGCACGCTAGGGCCGGGGGATCTAACTGTGCTGGACCGCCGCAAGGTGGTGGTTCAACTCCTGGTGGAGGCAGGGCAAAATGACGCCGCGCTGCAGCGGCTCCCTGTCCTCGAAGCCGATTGCGCCCATCTGCCGGCCACGCACCCCATCGCCGTCGGCGTGAGGTGTGTGGCAAGTCAGCTGCGACAGCACCCTTGAGGGGACAACAGCAACGATGCGCGGAACATTCGTATGGAGAAAGAGCTCTTACTCAACGAGCGGCGGTACATGCGTTGAGGTTGCCTGGGCATTGCCAGTCGTGTGGGTTCGAGACAGCAAGGACGTGACGAAGCCACCCTTGCACATACACGTACAGAGCTGGGAGCGCTTCTGAGAGGCAATCTGCACTGGCGATGCATTTCGTCCGTGACGCCGCAGAGACTGCCACTGTTGCAGCAGTCCGCTACCTCTTGGGCTGCGCTGGACAGCTGACACAAATGTGCCATCGTGACATCAAACCCGGCTGTCGAGATCCCACCTCCTGCCTGAGCCGCGCGGAGGGGTGGACCTTGTGGCAGGCTGCCGTCAACGAGGTGAGCTGGCAGATTTACGGCGGGCTAACTTGGCGCCAGCTCCATTGACGCCACCGTTCTGGAAGCCATTCGAACCGCACCTCCCCACTGGCCGGCACACCGCCGCCGAACAGGGAGCAGTGGAGATCCGGCGTCGGCTGGCGGCGAGCAAGCCGTCCGCCCACGAACCCGACGAAGCCGTTGCTCGCGTCGCGGACTTCCGCGGCTCCTTCAAGACCAAGGTCGAATAGCGCGTCGACGCTCTGGGCACCTACTGCAGGAACTGCCACCGTCCCTTCTCCGACGTCTCCGGGTCCGACTGCGAGCTGCCCCGGATACCCCGCTGGCCCACCACTCCGATCTGCCGTCCGAGTCGGGCGCCGCATAGACCGGCGTCGGACGGGGGCTCACGCCCGTCGCGCACGGCCGACGCCCCCTCTTCCCCCTCTTCCACCCCGCCACTGTGCAGAGAGACATGTCCGAACCACTGATCCACAAAGGCCGTCCCGAGTCGGACATCACCGCGGGGAGGGGTGAGCAAGCGCAGCAGCCGCCCGTCACTCCCACAAGCGGAGGCGTCGCCTTTGCAGGCCCGACGCCGGGGCGCGGGTCGGGTGGAGCGCTGTGGAAACCTTGGGGGATCAAGAATGCCGCTCTCGGTACCACCTGGGCCGTCACTGGCGGCGGCGCCCTGACCGTCGCGGCCGTCTCGCCCTGCTCCTGCTGCTCCCGGGCTTCCGCCGCCATCGTGCGCCACGCGCCACACCACCGGCCTCCGCGCGACGGCCCAGACGGCTGCGGATTCACGTAACTCCCCCTGCTGATCTGTGAGTTCTTCGGTACGAGGTGTGCTTGGTGGATTCCGATGTCCAAGGTCCTCGGGAAATGTCACGATGGTTCCCGGCCCGGCTTCAGCTCAGCCGCGAGCGGCGTCCGATCACGGGGGAGTTCCACCTTGGCAGATCTGCGCGTAGCGTTCCTCCGGCGCGTCTCGACCGGGGAGGCGCGGACCGTGTTCGGCTCCGGTCACCTGGTCGCCGACCGTCTCGTCCTCACCGCGGCCCATGTCGCCGGGGCGGTGGGAGACACGGTGGAGGTGCGGCTCGGTGCCCAGCTCGTCACGGGCAGCGTGGTCTGGCAGGCCTCCGCCGGCGCCGACGGCGCCGCCTCCCCGCCGGACGCCGCGCTCATCGAGATCGACGACGCCGGCTACCGGCCCGCCGACCTGCCGCCCGTGCGCTGGGGCTGGCTCGTCGGCCGCGGCACCGCCGTGGGCTGTACCGCCACCGGCTTCCCCGACGCCTTGGTCGCACCGGACGGCTGGGCCCGGCCCGAGCAGCTGCACGGCGAGATCATGCCGCTGACCCGTGACGATGGCCTCGTCGACGTCCGCCCGGCGAGCTGGCCCGAACCGGGCGCGAGCGGAGGCAGCCTCTGGTTCGGCATGTCGGGGGCGGCGGTGCTGTCCGGCTCCGGCCAGTTGACCGTTGCGATCGTCATCGAGATCGCCGAGAACTTCGGCGACCGCCGTCTCACCGCGCTGACGGTCGACGCCCTGCGGCACGACCGCTCTTTCACTGCCCTGGTCGAACAGCACACCGGGTGCCCGTTCCTGCTGGAACCCGTCGAACTCGAAGAGACGCTGCGTCCCTGGTGCCGGTCGACCCGGCCGCTGTCCCCGATCGCCCTCCTGCGTCCCGAGTACGAGGTCGTGCCCTTCCACGGCCGCGCACAGACGCTCGACCGTCTCGTCTCCTGGTGCGGATCCGGCAGACAGGTCGGCGGCCTGCTGATCCACGCGGCCGGCGGCACGGGCAAGACCCGGCTCGCCCGTGAACTCGCCCGCACGATGTACCAGAAAGGCTGGGTCGTCGGTGAACTCTCCGACGCCGTGGGCACGTTCGGCCCGTTCACCCGGCTCGCCCACCCCGCGCTCGTCCTCGTCGACTACGCCGAGTCCCGTGCCGAGACCGTGGCGGCCCTGCTGCGGTACATCGCCGAACACCCCGGACAGCACCCCGTCCGAGTGCTGATGCTCGCCCGGTCCGCCGGACCGTGGTGGACGCGTCTTTCGGACGACGACATCGTCGCCGCCACCCTGCCTGACGAACCGGAAGAGCTCGGCGGCCTAGAATTCTCCCTCGACTCCGACGACCGACTCACCGCGCTGGCCGACGCGTTCGACACCGCCCTGCGCCAAGTGCCCGGCTATGAGGACCATCAGGGGCGCACGCCCGCCTTCCAGCTGCCGTGGACCCTCGAACCGATCAGGGCCCACCACCCCCTGACCCTGCACACCGCCGTCCTCGCCAGCGTTCTCACCGGGCCGGACAGCGGCGAGGAACCGCCCTCACCCGCGCGGATCCTGCTCCGGCACGAGAAGAAGTACTGGAACCGGCTGGCCGTCGAACGGTCCCTGGGACATTCGGAGACCCGGGAGGCCGCGCTCGTCTTCGGCCTGCTCTGCGGCGCCCACTCCCGGCAGGGGGCGGCGCAGACCGTGGGGCTGCTTCCGGGGTTCCGCTCCGACTCCGCCGAGGAGGCCCGACGCGCGCTCGCCCACTGGATCGCCACCCTGTACCCGCCCGCCGATCCGCGGGCCGAGTACTGGGGCCAGCTGTCCCCGGACTGGCTGTTCGAGTACCTGCTGGCCACCACCGTGGCGGACGAACCGGACCTGCTGGACAACCTCGCGCGGCTCACCGACGACGGTTCGCAGACCTGCCTGACCGGAGCGCAGCTCGGCCGCACGGTCACCGTCCTGACGGCCGCCGCCGCCCACCCCGGCGAGGCCGCGGCCGTGGTACGGCGCAAACTGATCGAGCTCGTGGCGCTGCACAACGGCGTGTTCCTGCCGTTCGCCTGCCACGTCAGCACCTCGGCCCAGTACCCCGAGCCGCTGCTGACGGCGTTGAAGGTCCTCGTCGATCATCCCTCCGCCGAACTCCCGCACCTCTACCAGATCCGCAGCCTCATGCCTCCGGTGGGAGGCGTCCTGGCCGGTCTCGGTGTGGCGGTGCAGCGGCGGATCATCGCCGTCCTGAGGGCGGAGCCCCCGCAAACCGAAGACCAGCAGCGGGAACTCGCCGACGCCCTGAGTCTGCTCGGCACCTACCTCGCACGTGCCGACCGCGTCGAGGAAGCCGCCGCGGCGAGCGGCGAAGCCGTCACGATCCACCGGTCCCTCCACGGAGGGAACACGGAGAGCCAGGGTCTCGCCCTCGCCTTGACGAACCACGCGACGAATCTGGCGCGTCTCGGGGACCACGCGGAGTCCTACCGGATCTGCCAGGAGGTCGTCGACGTCCTGGAACACTCCGATCTGGCCCGCGGGGACCGCCGAATGCTCATGGCCGCGGCACTCAACAATATCTTCCTCCACCACGAGGAGAACGGCGACGTCGAACAGGCCCACGAGGCGTTGAAGCGCGCGATCGGCTTCCAGAGAGACGAACTCGCCCAGGGGGCCGACCGCTTCGCGCTGGACGCCCTCGCCCAGCTCCTGACCAACCAGGGCAGAATTCTTGAGCAACTCGGGCAGCCGGCCGAGGCACTCGCCGCCCATGAGGAGTGCGTGGAGGTCTGGCGCCGCCTCTACCGTGCCGCGCCCGGTGCCTATGTGGACCGGTTCCAGGCGCAGGCGATGCTCCTCGCGGGACTGCACGAGGCCGAGGGCCGGCATGCCGAGGCGGCCGCGCTGTACGGGCAGGCGAGCGAGGCCCTGACCCGGCTGCCGCTCCGCGACCGCGAGAATCAGCTCCGGCTGGGTGCGGCTCTGCAGCTCCAGGCCCAGGAACTCAGCCGTGCCCGGGCGCCCTTTGCGTCCGTGGTCCATGTTCTGGAACGCTCGTGCGCGGTGCTGGGCCGCCTGTTCCGCAGCGATCCGGAGATCGGTGCGCGACACTATTTCGCGGTGCTCAAGACCTTCATCCAAGGAACGCAACTCGTCGCAGAGGACATCGACATCAGGCCGTACATGGCGGAGGTCGCCGACGTGCTTGATCACATCGTGGGCCAGTGGGAGGCCGCGGGGCACGTACCCGACGATCCGGCGACCGTGCCCGACCTCGCGATGTATGTGGCGTGGGCGGTCGACGACGGCGATCCCGGCGCGGCGATCCGACTGTGCGAACGTGTCGAGGCTCTCGCCACGGACGGGCTCGACGAAACCGGCCGCCTGGATCGGCAGAGCATGCAGGGGGCGGTGATGATGATGCGGGCCAAGGCCCTGGCCCGCCGAGGAGACGTCCCCGAGGCGGTGGAGGTCGCCAAAGCCGCTGCGGAGCGTCTGGCGCAGCGTGCCACCCCGGAGAATCACTGGCCGGCCTTCGTCGCGGTCGAGGGCCTCCTCGACATGGCGCTGCGTGTGTCTCCCGCGGACGCTCCCCACGAGATCATCGCGCTGAACCGGGCAGGCAGCGCCCTCGCGCTCCGGCATGTGGCCGAGACCCCGGAGGTCTGGGCCCCCATGCTCGCCAACCATCTGGCCCAGCAGGCACGAACCCACGCGCGGCTCGGCGAGCACGAGGCGGCTGCGGCACTGTTCGAACAGACCCTGGGGTACGTCCGCGGCCTCACCGACAGCCCGGAGGACGGGTCGGACAACCGCTTCGTGCTCTTCGACGTCCGCTTGAAGTCCACGGGCCCGAGCCGCCACGAGAGCCTCGACGAGATCCTGTCCATGTACCTCGTCGAACTGCGGAGCCTCGGCCGGACCGCGGACTTCTTGGCAGCCCTGGCGGAGCTTGTCGAGCTGAGGCGTCGGCTGTGGGAGGCCGACGAGCGAGTGGAGCGGGCTCTGTCCTACGCCTGGATCGCGCGGGTTCAGGCCGAGGCCCTTCTCGACAGCGACCAGCCGGAGGCCGCCGCGACGGCGGCCCGAACGGCGATGGCGGTCGCGCAGGGGCTCCCGGACACGGACGACGCGGTCCAGGAGAACCGGGCATTGATCCTGCACGACAGTGCCATCGTGCTGGTCAACACGGACGCCGTCGAGGACGCCGTAACCTCGATCTCCGCCTGCGTCGGGATCTACCGGACCGCGTACGAACCATCCCCCAAAACGCTGGCATCCGCTCTGGGCGACCTGTCGGCGATCCTCGGCACGGCGGGGCGGACGGAGGAGGCCCGCACGGCGGGGGACCAGGCGCTGGCCCTGTGGCGTGACCTGGCCCCCGGCGACGCCGATGAGTTGTACGGCCTCGCCGTCTGCCTGCACAACCAGGCGCTGGCCCGGGAGCAGGGCGGCTTCGAGGACGAAGCGCGCGAACTGCGCGCCGAGTTCGAGGCACTGACGGCACAGGAAACCGAGCGAGGGCGATGATGTGGTCCGACCTGTCCCAACCGCAAGCTGTACTGGTCGCCGCCGCCGTCGGCGCCACCGGAGCGATCATCGGCGGAGCCGTCGCCTCCGTCCTCACCCAGTGGTTGAACGGACGGGCCGGCCGACGGCGCCAGTGGGACGAGACCCGGCACACCGCCTATGCCCGTGTCACCGAGACCTTCCACGCCGCGCTGGGCCTCTACGACGACACCGGCCGCCTACGGGCCGACCCGGCGACGCAGCGACGCGCCGGCGACGACCTGCTGGCCGCCTATGCCCGCGCCGCCCTCCTGACCCGCACCGACGGCACGGCGAAAGCGCTGGAGCAGTTGCACGACGCGGCGCAGGAACTCTGGGACCGCCCGGCCCAGCCCTGGGCGGAGATCGACGAGCGGTGCCGTCGCGCCGAGTGGACCTTCCGCAAGGAGGCCAGGGCGGAGATGGGCCTGCCGACCCGGCGCGGCATGCCCCAACCGCCGACCGCAACCCCGGCGTCCGCCCCGGTTCCTGCCGTCACCGCCCCGGTGCAGGCCGCCGTCACCGGCTCCTCCTCACCCGAACCTCCTGCCGAGCCCTCAGCCTGAGGACGCGGAGGACGACGCAGCGGCCCCGTCGCCGGATCCTTCGCCCTCCGTGGATCCGTCACCCTCGGCAGAACCTTCCCCCTCCGCGGATCCTCCGCCCGCGGCGGGTTCCGGGAGGGTCAGCGACAGCTTGACCGCGAACGTGCCGTCCGCGGGCGAGGAGCACAGATAGGCTCCGCCGCCCGGAACGAATGCGACGTTGAAGGCCACCTCCAAGCCGCCGACGCGCAGTGGGGACACCGGCGTGTCCTCCACGGCCCGCACCATGGTGGTCAGCACCGAATGGATCGCCGTCCGCAGGTCGTCCTCGTGATCGGACAGATCGGCCGAGCTGTACCGCCGTGCCGAGATCTGCCGCCCGTCCCCTGATGGAAGCTCCCGAGTCTCGACCCGTACCGTCGCGTCGGGCATGCGGCCCCCTCTTGTCTCATCATCCTTGTTTGGCTCTCCGTCACCTTAACGGCGCCGAAGTACCCGAAGTACCGCCCACAGACTTCACGCCCTCAGGGCCTCAGGACCCCCGGACTCCAGAACCCCTGGACCTCAAGACGCCGTCAGGAACTCGCCCAGCCTCGCCAGCAGCCGATCCACGTACTCCGTGCTGGTGTAGGGCGCGAGCCTGGACGTCATCGATCTCTATGTGTCCATCGGCGCGGACCCTGCGAGGCAGGGGCAGACGCTGAGCACCCCGTGCCCCGCAACAGGAGCCGGTTGTGTACCAGGCCCAGCCCTGGTCGCCGCCTTCGCCACCGGCAAGAACCTCGTCGACGAGGCAGCCGCCCGCGCCGCCGTGAGTGAGGTGGTCGGCGAGTGAGAACCTGCTACTGAAGAGGCATGCCAGGAGCTCTCCGCCGACGCCTCCGCACCATCCATATTTCGCTCGCGACGTCCGCCCTGGCGCATCTACGGTTTCAGCGTGACTGCTGCACCAGTGCTGCCGCCGGCGATGGCCGAGGAACTCCTGCATCCCGTCCTTCCCGCCGCGTCCGTCGGGGAGACCGTTCTGCGTACTGGCGGAGAGCTGAGCACGATCTTCGAGATCCGGTTCGTCGGGGTGGCCGAGCCGGTCGTAATCAAGGTCTATGACGATCAATGGCGGTGGAAACAGGAGAAGGAGATCTACGTCTACCAGCTGCTTCAGCAGCACGGTGTCGGGCCCGTGCCTGCCGTGTTGCACCATGGGGACGCCGACAATGCGCTTGGGCGCTGCTACACGGTGATGACGATGCTCAGGGGCCAGCCGTTGTCCGCTATCAGCCACGCCCTGGACAGGGCATCGCTGCGGGAGATCTACCGTCAGCTCGGGGGCTGCATGGCAGCAGTCCACCAAATCCCGCAGGGCGCCTACGGATACATCACCACGCAGGTTCTGGATCCCGAGCCGACGAACACCGCCTATATGACACGGCAGTTCCACAAGAAGCTCAGAGAGTACGCCGATCACGGGGGTGATGCGGCGCTCGCGACGGCCATCGAAGCGAAGGTCGCTCGGCAGACCGAGCTGCTCGGCGCGTGCCGGCACGCCGTGCTGTGTCACAACGACTTCCACGAGGGCAACGTCCTGGTCGCCGAGGACGGCGGCGGATGGCAAGTCAGCGGCTTCATCGACGTGGAGAACGCGATCGCCGCGGATCCACTGATGGACGTGGCCAAGACCGACTACTACTCCGTCCACGGCGACCAGGACAAGCGCGAAGCGCTCTGCGACGGCTACGGCACGCTGCCCGCCGACTGGAGCGAGCGGGTCGGCCTCTACCGCCTCTACCACGCTCTGGAGCTATGGGACTGGTTCGCCTCCATCGGTAACACGGCGCCGCTGAAGGGCATCACCGACGACATCCGGCGGATGGCGGCATGATCTTGGGTATTGAATACAGGATCTGAACCACCGGCACCTTGCCGAAGAAAACGACACCTTGCCGACGAGAGCGCTCCACCGGAACACCCAACGGTGGGGCGTCGCCATCAGAGTTCATGGGCATCGTGAACGCCACCTTCGTCGGCATTTTCAACGCCGGGCAACAATCTCGTCCCGGCCGCGCGCTCTGGTGCGGGTCCTGACACGAAAATTGGTCGGCAGGTGAGGGTCTTGCAGCGTCGGTGAGTTGGCCCAGAGCGGTCGGGATAGGCGATGATGAGCGCAGGCACGGTCTTCCGTTGTGCTGATCAGGGATTCGACACCTCATGATCGCCGGAGGCCGTGCTTGCTGTCGGCGTACCGGCGAATGTGGCAGAGCCGTGTACGGGCGAACGTACAGAGCGTCGGCATCACCACCGCCTGGTGATCCGAGTCGTGTGGAAGGCGAACTATCTTGCGATAGCCGCGTCTCGACCGTGTGGGCCCCGTCCCCGGTCCCGCCGACAGATTGACTTTCCTACTGGGAAAGCCAATACTGGCTTTCCCAGTAGGAAAGTGAGGCGTCATGGGCGAGCTGACACCCGAGCAGGCGCGAGCCGCGCTGGACACAGTGGAGCGATCCCGTCGAAGGGTGATCGACGAGATCGACGTGCCGCGCTGGTACTGGGCGGGCCTGGCCTCAGGCTGGATCGTGCTCGGCGTGATCGCCGACATCCATCATCCGCTGGTGACCACCCTGGCCACACTGGCCTTCGGGGCCGCGCACTCCTCGATCGCGCCCCGGGTGGTCAACGGACGGCACCGCAGCAACCAGATGAGCGTGCGTGCCGACATCGCCGGGCCGCGGCTTGCGGCCTGGGTGCTGGGCAGTCTGGTCGCCTTGGTCGGGGTCACCATCGCCGCAGCGCTCATCCTGAATGCCGACGACGCGCATCACCCGACCACCGGGGCGGCCGTCCTGGCCGCGGTCATGCTCGTGCTAGGCGGGCCGCTGCTGCCGGCCGCGGCGCGTCGCCGCGCCGTACGTACCGGCGCGGCATCATGACCACGCCACGGTTCGACGAGCTGATCCATGCCAGCACCCGGCTGTCCATCGTCTCCCTACTCGCGGCCGCCGACTGGGCCGACTTCGGCTACGTTCGCGACCAGCTCGGTCTATCCGACTCTGCACTGTCCAAACAGCTCTCGACGCTGGAGCAGGCCGACTACGTCACAGTCGACCGCTGAACCTTCCCCTTGATCGTGGACACCTGGAGACTGGGACCTGAGGTTCCAGAGGAAGTAGCACCAGGTGGGAAGCAAGTACACGAAGCGGTACA